>JBOGOU010000130.1:0-11550 GCA_050748205.1 Pyrinomonadaceae bacterium
ATGCCAGGCTCAACTGAATCAGGATGAATCAACTCACAGAACCATTTGCGGTAGCCAATGGATCCCAGCATTCAACCTGCGCTGAGATGTACACTCCACGCAACGTCGCTGTTGCGTGGATGTCGTCTGTTGAGCTTAGCATCCATTGGCTACCGCAAATGGTTCTGTGAGTCGAGTGTTTATGATTGCGTTGAGTGCTACCATCCGCTAGCTTAGCTAGAGCCCGGCAGTTCCGTGAGTTGAGGGGTTCACCACAATGTTCCCAAAAACCGAACGCACTACTATCAAGCGCCTTCCCGCAAGGGGCGTCTATGATCGTTGGTCGCGCTGCCGCCTGTCCCAGATCCTAGCCTTACAATTCCTGTCCAACCTCCGGGCTACACATTGGACTATGAGCGTCCGCCTTCGAGAGAGGAAAGCAAAAACGATCCACGAGTTACCACGAAGTATTCACTCTGAGATGTCAAATTTCAGATCTCAAAGTGTTCGTGTGGTGCGCGTGGATCGATTGTTCCACCAACCCAACTCTTAAATCCGGACACGACCAGTAATCGCTCTTCTCTGACTCCTGGCGAGGAGAAAGTCACAAGCTTGGCGGTGATGCGTCTGCTGTCTGAGTGGCCTTCGGATCAAATGGAGCAGCAAGGAATTTCTTGGCCACGGCCTGCGCGTTGTCGTAGTTGATCCCTGACTGAACAGCCTTGTTGTACTCAGCCACAGCGCGATTGCGCTCGCCCTTGGCATCGTAAGCATTGCCACGCTTAATACGTGCCCACGCTTCGATCCACGAAGGCTTCAAGGCACCGTTGAGAGCTGCGTCGAAATTGTCCAGCGCCTGTTGCCAGTTGCGCTGTTCCAGGAACAGCAAGCCCAGGTTGTAATAAACCCACGAGTTTGACCGATCCATCTTCAGGGCCGCTTCAAACTGTTGCTGGGCTTCAGCGTAAAGCCCTTCTTTCATTTGCTCGATTCCGCGCCGCGCGATTATTGATACACGTAACTCATCAGACATGCGCAGGATTCTGTAGTTGGGGTCAACGACCACCTCGAGCGGCTGGCCGTTTGATTCGAAATCAAAATCCTCGCTGCGACCTTCCAACTTCGTAGTCGTAGTCTGACTGTCGCCTTCTGCGCGCAGCATTAACTGCACGGGCATGCGCAGCGTTTCAAGGGTTTGCTTCACAGTTCCACGGGTGCGAAACTTTCCACCTCGTGTACGAATAATCTGGTAATCAACGCTGAATTCGGGAACGCCTGTGCCCTCAACCCACTGCGCAAAGAAATAGCGCATGTTCTCGACCGCCACTTGCGAAGTGAGCTTCTCGAAATCATCGATTGAGGCGTTCTTCCCGCGGTAGGTCTGAAGATAGTTCTGTAGCAGCCGATCAAACTTCTCGTTGCCAATTGTCTCTCGCAGCATGCGGAACACCATCGCGCCTTTGTGAAACACGATGGACTGATAAGCGGCTGACTGGTCGTCAAGAGCGCTCGGAGCTCGCGCGATTGAAGCGGTCTGCTCAAACGTAAGCGCCCGTTCCTGTTGTTCGCGCTGCGCCGCATCGAAGGCGCCACCGGTTAGCGTCGTCTCGCGAAAAGCAAAAGCACTCCACTCCGCCAGGCCTTGTGAGAGCCACGCATCATCAAACGACTTCAAGCCAACCGTCTGGCCCCACCACTGGTAGGCGACTTCGCGTTGCAGCTTTTCTTCCGGAACGGGGCGGGTACTATCGAACATTCGTGATCCGAGAAAAATCATTCCCGGCCCGGAATATGTATCGAGAGTCTCATCGTCTACCTGGGCCACAACGAACCTGCTCCCAAACAGGGGGGCGCCATACTGCTTGGCGTAAAACTCGAGCACGTGGCCCATCAGTTCGGCATAACTGTCTATTCGGTTCTCGCTGCCAGGCTTTGCATAGAATTGGATCTCATAGTTGCGGAAACGCAGACTCTTGTTGATGTATTGACCGGCGACGAAGTTCCCAACCAGCACGGGCTGCCGGTTAACAAAACGGAAGCGCGTCGCCCCCTCTTTGGGCGACTGTTGCGCCAAAACGGGGTCATCGCTGGTACCCGCTACCTGGACACCAGTTGGAACAATAAGTGTGATATCAGACGTGGCGCGATCGACCGCGTAGTCATGAAAGGGAAACCAGCGCGAGGCGTACATCAGGTATGAACCTTCGGGCCCGACATAGGCAAGGCGTTTTGTCGCTAGCGGCCCACCCTCGGGTGACATCAGCGCTCCGCTCCAGCGAAACCGCAGCGTCACAGGTTGGTTGGCCGGAACAATCTGACCAAGATCCACGCGCACACTGGGACCAAGCGCGCCTACACCAACTGGGTCCTGAACCAGACCGGTCAATGGCTTGCCGTCGCGTTCAACACTCTCCACGTGAAGTGAGCCGTTGAGTTCAAATACGAGGGAGCGTGTTGGTTCCTGGGGCACAAGAGTGACGTCGGCACCCGCGCGTAGGAGGTGTTGGTCGGGGATTAATTGGGCTTCAATGCGATAGTTCGTAACGTCGAAGCGAGCTCCGGCAGCTTGCGGCGCCGGCTGTTGGGCGCTGACCGCAATGAAGAGTGCCAAAAGAGCCACAACTAGCACGAACAATCGGGGAAGAAAATAGCCTGTTCTGGTCATAGTTTTTCTTGTTTAGGCCGATCAAAAAGCGATTGATGATTATACCGCCCTGACGGTCTACCGCAATATCGCTCCAAAGGCCGCTAGTGAGTACCAAATCCAACGCGTGTAAGCGTCCGGGGGGTAACCGCGAGAGGCTTCTGTGCAGTCGGGCTTTGGATGGTTGGAAGGTGCGGCCGGTTGGCTGAGGGTCTGAGTTTCGCCGTCCAAGTGGCACCGGGAGTCTCGCCCGTGCCACTTCACGCGAACAAGGTGCGCGTGCCACATCAAACTGACCCACCACCCACCCGGAGGGTGACCTTGACAGGGCTCTTAAGCACGGCATAAAGTCGCTCCACGCGCTTGGTGTCAAACCGTCGCTCCGGTCGGCCCGCAGAGTCGCTGAACTTCTAAGCATCAATTTATTCTCCCCGGGTTTGTGCGTCGATGTGCCCGTATGTTCGGGGCTGGCTTCGCCGCAGCCGGCGAGCGGTTTTTGACTGGCGGTATTTCAGGAATGAAGTTCTCCCCAACTTTCAATAGATCCACCCTATTAAGAAGGAGTTTAGTGATGAGACGTGCTCCGCAGTTTTTAGCGCTCGTACTGGTTTGCGCGCTGTCAGTTCTTACCTTGCAGAAGGGAGTCGTGTTTGCTGTACCGGTCGATGGTACACAAACTGCGGCTGCGCCTTCGCTGCCTAAAGGTATTGAACGAGTAACTTCAGTCGAAGGCATCACTGAGTATCGGCTGGCGAACGGCCTTCGTGTTCTCATGTTCCCCGATCAAACGAAGCAGACGATAACCCTAAACATCACCTATCTCGTTGGGTCGGCGAGTGAGAATTACGGTGAGAGCGGAATGGCGCACCTTCTCGAACACCTGGTCTTCAAAGGCACGCCCAAACATACAAACATTCCGCAGGAGCTGACTTCACACGGAGCGCGTCCGAACGGCACCACCTGGACGGATCGCACCAACTACTTCGAGACCTTTGCGGCTACCGACGAAAATCTCAATTGGGCGCTCGATCTTGAATCCGATCGGATGGTCAATTCTCACATTGCAAAGAAAGATCTCGATAGCGAAATGACTGTCGTGCGCAACGAGTTTGAGCTCGGCGAGAACAGTCCGTTCAGCGTCTTGCTGGAACGCTCGATGGCTGCGTCTTACCTCTGGCACAACTACGGCAAGACCACGATCGGTGCGCGCAGCGACATCGAGAACGTGCCCATTGACCGTCTCCAGGCATTTTACAGGACCTACTACCAGCCTGATAACGCCGTGCTCCTAATCGCCGGCAAGTTTGAAGAACAGAAAACGCTTGGGCTGGTCGACAAATACTTCTCGCCAATTCCGAAACCGGCGCGTACGCTGCAGAAGATTTACACCTCGGAGCCAACGCAGGATGGTGAGCGTGCTGTAACGCTCCGGCGCGTCGGTGACACCCAACTCGTACAAGCCCTGTATCACGTCCCCGCTGGTTCACATCCAGATTTCGCCGCGGTCGACATTCTCACTCAGGTCCTGGGCGATACCCCTTCCGGTAGACTGCACAAGGCGCTGGTCGAGTCTAAAAAGGCCAGTTCCATTTTCGGTTTCGGTTTCCAATGGCGTGACCCCACGCTGGCGATCTTCGGCGCGGAGGTTCGGCAAGGCGATTCACTCGATGCCGCGCGAGACATTCTGCTCCAGACGATCGAAGCGATCGGTACAACCCCGCCCACTAAGGAAGAAGTCGAGCGGGCCCGCGCACAGATCCTCAAAAACATCGAATTGGTTTTGAACAACTCTGACCAGGTAGGTCTCACGCTAAGCGAATTCATCGGCGCGGGCGACTGGCGATTGTTCTTCCTTCACCGCGACCGTCTGCGCAAAGTCACTTCTGAAGAAGTGTCGGCGGCGGCGGCAAAGTATTTCAAGCCCGCGAATCGTACGCTCGGATTGTTTATTCCCACCCCGAAGCCTGATCGAGCAGAGATTCCCGCAACACCCGACTTGACGGCGGCGCTGAAGGACTACAAGGGCGATGCGTCAGTGGCGGCCGGTGAGGCGTTTGATCCCTCACCCGCAAACATTGAATCGCGCACGGTGCGCAGCGACGCGGGCAGCATAAAGCTCGCCCTGCTCCCCAAGAAAACACGCGGGGGCAAGGTGGTTGCGCAAATGACACTTCGTCACGGCGACGAAAAGAGTCTGATGGGTCGCGTTACAGCTGCGCAACTCGCAGGCTCGATGCTGATGCGCGGCACCACGAAACACACACGCCAGCAAATCCAGGACGAGCTTGATCGGCTGAAAGCGCGTCTAAATGTCTTCGGCGGCGCGACGCAGGCCGGTTTGAATATCGAAACCACGCGCGAGAACCTGCCCGCCGTGTTGCGGCTGGCTGCCGAAGTCCTGCGTGAGCCGGAGTTTCCTGCGAGCGAGTTCGAGCAGCTCAAGCGCGAGAACCTGGCCGCTATAGAAGAGCAAAAAAGCGAGCCAACGCAGATTGCTTTCACCGCGTTCGGACGCCTGCTTAGTCCCTACCCCAAGGGGGACGTGCGTTACATCATCACGCCCGAAGAGAACATCGCGGAGTTGAACGCCGCTACTCTCGAGCAAGCGAAGCAGTTCTACCAGGACTTCTATGGTGCTTCGAACGCTCAGTTGACCGTCGTTGGCGACTTCGATGAAAAGGAAATAGCCAAACTGGCGACTGATCTTTTCGGCAACTGGAAGAGCCCGAAACCGTTTTCACGCGTGCCGAGTGTTTACAAAGATGTAGCGCCCGTGAACCAATCATTCCCTGCGCCCGACAAGGCCAATGCATTCTTCATCGCCGGGTTCAACCTGAAGATTCGCGACGATAATCCTGACTATCCAGCGTTGTTGCTCGGCAACTACATGCTCGGCGGTGGGTTCCTCAATTCTCGCCTCGCTTCGCGCATCCGGCAGAAGGAGGGATTGAGTTACGGCGTCGGCTCCGGTATCAACATCAGCGCATTGGACGAATACGGCCGCTTTACGGCAAACGCGATCTACGCTCCGCAAAACGTTGAGAAACTCGAAGCTGCGTTCAAGGAGGAGATCGCTCGGATGTTGAAAGATGGCTTCACGCCTGAGGAGGTTGAAGCAGCCAAATCCGGCTATCTGCAGTCGCGCCAGGTTAGTCGCGCGCAGGATAATGAGCTGGCTGGTCGTTTGAACAACTATCTTTTCCTCGCGCGCACGCTTCAGTGGGATGCCGATCTCGACGCAAAGCTGAAAGCGCTCACGCCTGAGCAGATCAGCGCTGCAATGCGCCGGCATATCGACCCTGCGAAGATCACGATCATCAAGGCAGGAGACTTTGCCAAGAACCCGCCGGCGAAGTGAAGACAAGAAGGGAGGCAGGGGGAAGGGCAGTAGCAGGAGGCAGTGGGCAGTAGCAGGAGGCAGGAGGCAAGAGCAGTCGCACACAAAAAAAGGGGGTTGGAGAATCATGATCCAATCCCCGCTGGTGTCTGCGTCTGCTGCCTCCTGCTCCTGCCTCCTGCTCCTGCCTCCTGCTCCTGCTCCTGCCTCCTGCCTCCTGACTCCTGGTTCATGGCGCCCGACTTGGTGCTCCCACAAAGTCCACATCCTTCTGATCCGCGTTGAAGGCCGCGAGCACTTTGTCTAATGGTTCGAAGTTGTACTCGTCCTTCGAGGGAATGATCCGGTAGTTCTTTTGCGAAGGCGCCACAATGAATGAATAGTTTCCTTCACTGTCTGTAGTAGTTGCCAGCACCGTTCCGCGTGGACTGATGAGAATCACAACGACATTTGGAATTGCTGCACTGCTCGCGTCCTTTACCCGACCACTAATCTTGACCGTAGATCGCAGTCGCGCGGCGATCTCGGGTAAAGATTCAGGTGACTGAGCGGTCGGATTCTGTTGAGGTGTCGGCGCGGATGCTGGAGCTTCAGGCGTAGGCGTGGGAGATGATTCAGGACTCGGTGTGGCTGCCGGAGTCGTGGCCGTGGGAGAAGACTCGGGAGTGGGAGTTGCTGCCGGAGTTGTTACCGCGGGAGATGATTCAGGACTCGGCGTGGCTGCCGGAGTTGTTACCGCGGGAGATGTTTCAGGACTGGGCGTGGCCGCGGGAGTCGTGGCCGCCGGAGAAGACTCGGGAGTGGGAGTTGCTGCCGGGCTCATTGCCGGAGCGGCCTCGCTAGAAACTGGCGAAACAGCCGGCGAAGACGCAGGAGTGGGCTCAACCGACGGCGCAACGGCTGGTTCAGGCATTGGGGTCGGATTGTCTACAGCGGCAACAGGCTTGTTCTGCTCAGGCGGAAGATTGGCAGCGACAAGCTTTGCGCCGATCCGTTCGTCCAAACCATCCAGAGATCCGTTGGTTTTCTGGTAGAGGCGCTCGATCACTGCCCGACGAATAGGATCGGGTTCGCCCGAGTTGTAGCTCTTGATGTAATAGCCAAGCGCCTCCTGCTTGTTGCCGGCTTGATCCAGCGCCGCCCCCAAATGCCACAAAGCAGTTCGCCACGAAGGTGTACCTTCAGGAAGAATATTTGCGGCTCTCTTTAAACGGTCTAGCGCTTCCTCGGTTTTGTCCTGATTAAATAGTGTCCAACCCGCAATATCTTCGATCCGGCCACGAAGAATGTTCGACAAGACATTTTTCGGCGCCTCGGGTATATCCGGCGTGCCTCCCTGAGCGATGGAGCGCGCGCGAATGTCACGAAACTCATCAGCTTGCACAGCTACCGTCACCGCCGGCACACCAAGTGCCGGGTCAACGCTACTTTTCGCTGCTTCAGTGAGCTCATATGCAGTGGGCAGCGCTATGTTTCTGGCTACCAAACGGCTAGCGGCATACAGTTGACGGTAGGCACGCATGTCGTCGGGACCGGACGAAAATTCTCTTGCCGCAGCCGTCACGTTTGCTTCGTCGGCGGATCCAGTCTCGCCAACTTGGGCCTTTGCAATAGTAAAAGCCAGGAGTGCTTTCAGCATTGACGCGTTGTTGACATCATCCGCGGCGGTAGACTGGAAAATACCGGCGCGACGTTCTGGCGCCAACAGCTTGATAAAATCCGACTCGCGCGCCAACGTGCGACCGGCGAGCCTGGTTTCGATCTGCCCCTCTTTCAAGGTGAACGACTGGAGGAGGACTTCCGCGGCTTCTTCGTAGAGTCCAGCCGCGGCGAGGGCGTTAGCAAGCTCATAGTCGAGTGTCGGAAACTTTCCATACTGCCGGGCAAACCTAAGGGCCCTTTCCGCTTCAAGTGGTCTCTTCTGACCTATTAGCGCGCGGGCCATAGCGATTTGCGACCAGGTGTACCGGGGTTCCACCTCAACAGCTCTGCGCGCCAGCTCGAGCGCGCGCTCGCTGTTGTTATGAGCAGCAAACCAGTAGGCGGCGCCCACAAGAAGAGCCAAATTTCGCGGATCCTCTTGCAGACCTGTGGCCAGCTCTTTATTGCCTTCCTCCATTCGGCCGAGGTCCAACAAAGAGAGAATCATTCCCGCACGCGCCGCTTTGTCTGCGGGCTCAAGTGTCAGTTGCTCGCGATAAAGCGCCAATGCTTCCTCGCCCTTGCCGGCGGCCCGATTTAGATCGGCGAGGCTGCGTCGAGTTCCTTTCTTCGAATTCGGGTCCAGCTCCAAAGCACGTTTGTATTCTGCCGCTGCTTCGTCCAGTCGAAGCGAGATGTGGAGGCCGAGCCCAAGCACCTGATGTGCTTCAGCCGAATCGGGAGCGAGCTTCACAGCCTGCGTAGCTATTCTCGCAACCTGATCCCCGTGCTCAATACCCAGGTAAAAGTTGGCAATCGCCAGCAAGCGTTTCGGGTCAGATCCAAACTTGGCTTCAATCATCTGGGCGGCGTCGAAGGCAGCCGGCTGGTAGCCGCGGAAATAAAGGTTCAAAGGAATCTGTGCCAATACACCGGAGAACAACTTTTCTGACATGTTTACCGGTGCCTCAGTAATCGCCAACATAAGTTGGTCGATTCCGTCTTTGCTGTCGCCTTTCTTCAGCAGCTGATCACCCAGGCCAGCGTAGCTGCTGATCAGCAGTTCCACGGCTCGCGGCCTTGCTTTGGAATTCGGAAAGGCTTCCAGCAACTCCTTCAGCTTTACCACGCGTTCGGAGAGCGGAAGCGTTAAGGTCAGCTCAACCTCTTCTGATTCAGCTTCGTCGTCACCCGGCGAATTGACCTTGTTTGGTGCGGCACTTCTGGATCGCGAAGCAGCCGGCGCCGCATCCCGGTTTGTGGCAGTCTTCACGGGGGGCGCGGTGGCAATTACTTCCGTCGCGCCGCTGGCTTTCACAGTTGCTGGCGGGTCGGAGACAATTGGGTTGGATGGAGCAGCCGCGACTTGTACTTGATCTATATCTTGTAAACTGAATCCCAATTTCATGGCCAGGGCGGTGACGAGATGATCGACACCATCGCTCAGACCTTTACTCAACTGGCCTGCGTCGACAGAGCCGCGCAAACGCTGGCTTAGCTCTCCCAGAATACCCTCAGGGAGTTCATTCTGGACCGATCTGCTGAACTGCGTGAAAACCGCCTTTTC
Organism: Pyrinomonadaceae bacterium; assembly: GCA_050748205.1. Lineage (GTDB taxonomy): Bacteria > Acidobacteriota > Blastocatellia > Pyrinomonadales > Pyrinomonadaceae > PSRF01. Next base: position 9,169 of record JBOGOU010000130.1, read on the forward strand.
GTTCACGGCCACAACAAGCAGCAGACTCTTTTTTGAACTATTGCGTGCTCCCAGGTCCCATTCGTTCGCAAGTTGCCGGGAGAAATCAAAAATATCCTGGTTGCCTGTGGTCAACACCGTTGCGACGTCCAGCTCTATTCCGCTTCTCTTTTTTACATTCTCTAAAATGGTGTCGAGGCGCTGCCTTGTCTTCTCGTCAACAACGCCGGCAAAGTCATTCATGTAGCCCGTTCGCGCCGGTAGCTGCGGTTTCTGCTGCGCACGAGGAATAACATGCAGAAAGCTAACGCTTAAGAAAAACGCAGCAATGAACAGCATTCCTCGCCCCAGGTGTCTATAGCGTGATGGTTTCATTTTCTGGCTCTACTGATTGACTATGAACGCTCGAAAAATGACTCTTTGTATACCGCGATCCGAATTAGGGGATGGAAATGGGAGACGATTCGCTCGCCATGATACCATCCTCGCGCCGCGCTCCGCGAGCACGACTGCTTTGCTAAAGAGATTGGTGACGACTCTATCTTCGTGGCTTTCAAGCCCGTGGTTTTGGCCACAGATGAACACAGATTTTCAGATCAGACAGCTAGCGCTCCTAATTCTCTCGGGTTAAATCCGTGTCTATCCGTGTCAATCTGTGGCTAAAGTCCGGAATTCGATGGTTAAAGACGGAATAACCGAAGCGTAACGTGAGCGAACTCGATGAAGCATGGGCCTTTGCCCTGGCCGAGGCCGAAGCACGCGCCCGACTTTCAGGCCGGGCGGACATAGCTGCGTATTTGGCGCTGCGTAAGTCGAATGACTTTCTGCGTCAGACAGGCATTCATTGGCTCACAGAAACTCTTGAGACGCTTGCGGCCCACGCAAATCGCAGCGGCGCCAGTATTCAGATCTCTAAGCAGGATGCTCACCGATTTCGCGTGGGAAATGCAACAATGGTGGGGAGTCTTCTAACACTTCGCTCTGGAGTGAGGGAGTTATCCGTGGAAGCCGGTTGGCCGCGTGCGCCGAAGGATGGTTTTGTCCACGGAGGCGCGCTCGCGCGGGGACACATCAAACATCTGGGAATCAAGTCGGCAAGCGAAACCCTGCTGTTGGTCTTATCGCAACAAGGCACGCCGCGCTGGGTTCTTTCGGACAAGCGAGGCAAACAAACCGGCCTTCATGAAGCAAACCTGCGCGCTCACATTGCCATTCTGATAGCGCATCGCTGACGAGCGCTCATCGCGCTCGCTCCGACCATTTCCGCAATAAGCTGCACGTTTTCGAACCACTGCGAATCCTCCAATCTGTGTTCAGCCAACGCCAAACATGCCGAAAAGCTGCGGTTTTCCCTGTCAGCGGCATCTCGAGCGTTTCTGCGGTGGTTGGGGCACGGTGTTTGCGAATGACGTTTTCGGCGTAACGCTAGCTAAAAACGTCGTCCCCAGAGCAAGCGTTGAAACCCCGCAGACCAGCCTCGCTCCAGCAGCGAGTACGGGTCGGCCGGAGACTAGACTTGATTAGGAGATGAAGAAGTTATGACAAACCGACGCACACTTAGTTTTTCGATCTTAGCGGCCGCTTTGTTAGCGTTATGTTTGCCCGTGGTGGCAGCCGCACAATGGGATCGCTATCCTGACAACGGACGCGACCGCAATCAGAATAATGGCCGTTACGGCCGTTATGACGAACGCTATCTGCGCGATTCGATACACCGTCTGGATCGCCTGGCCAAAGACTTTGAGAAGGAAGTGGACCGGGCCCTGGATCGCAGCCGCAGGGACGGCACTCGACGTGAGGACCAGATCAACGCCGAAGCTCGTCAGTTTCGCAACGCTGTTGGCGATCTGAAGTCGCGTTTTGGCAACGGACGGGATCTGAACCGCAGCAGAAATGAAGCGCAGCGGGTATTACAAGAAGGCCGGCAACTGGATCGGATAGGCTTTGGACGCTCTTACGATAACCGGCTGTCCTCTATTTGGTCTCAGATTCGCCAGGAACTGAATGTGATAGCCGACGCCTACGGCTCGTATGGATACGACAATGGTCGCAACCGGCGTGATGACGATTACCGTAGGCGCAATCCCAGCAATAACGACTGGTGGCGCCGTATCCCCTGGCCCAACTAACCACTAACAAACCTTCTAACTGAAAGCCTCGTCGCGCATGAGAAAGCGTGGCGAGGCTTTTCACTGAAGCCCACCTGGGGGCTTTCGAAGTACCGCTCAAGCTCTTTACTGGGACCGCGGACGTCTCGTCCGCTTGGTGTCATTAGGCGCAGCTTGGAAGCTCGTAGTGTTGGGCCTTTCGAAGTACCGCTCAAGCTCTTTACTGGGACCGCGGACGTCTCGTCCGCTTGGTGTCATTAGGTGGAGCTTGGAAGCTCGTAGTGTTGGCTGGCGA
>JBOGOU010000131.1:0-1782 GCA_050748205.1 Pyrinomonadaceae bacterium
GAGTATCCACGAGAGCGATGCGTGCACGAGTTGTTTGAGGAGCAGGTGGAGCAGACGCCGGATGCGGTGGCGGTAGTATATGAAGACGCGGCGTTGAGTTACCGAGAGCTGAACCGGCGAGCCAATCGGTTGGCCCATCGTCTGCGCGAGCTGGGAGTGGGGCCGGATGAGAGAGTGGCCGTCTGTCTGGAGCGCAGCCTGGAGATGATCATCGGATTATTGGCGGTGTGGAAAGCGGGAGGGGCGTATTTGCCATTGGATCCGGCTTATCCCTCTGACCGATTGCGATTCATAGTGGAGGACAGCGTGCCAGCAGTGCTGCTAAAAGAAGGCCATCTCGACGAGCGTTTCACCGGAATCGAAAATCGACTACCGATTGTGGATCTAAGTGGTCCTGCTGTTGCTTGGAGTAATCAGCCGGATAGTAATCCAGGGCCTGCCGGTATCGGGCTCACCTCCAGAGAGTTGGCTTATGTGATTTACACCTCCGGTTCCACTGGCACACCGAAAGGCGTTGTTATCGAACATCACAGCCTGGTTAATTTGATTAGCTGGCACTGCGCCAGCTTCGAACTGAAGTGCGGAATGCGCTCATCCAGTGTGGCAAGCTTTGGATTTGATGCCGCCACCTGGGAGATCTGGCCGCCTCTCTGTGTGGGTGCGACTGTACTCCTATCCTCGCCGATGGAAGCGCGCGATCCTGAGGCATTGCTAGCCTGGTGGAGTGAGAAGAAACCGGATGTCAGCTTTTTGCCGACGCCAATTGCAGAATTTGCCCTAGCTCAGGGAATTATCAATCCGCTCCAACGTACATTGCTTGTTGGTGGAGATCTTTTACATCGTTTGCCCGTGAGGGCACTGCCTTTTGCATTGGTCAATAATTACGGTCCCACAGAAACCACGGTCGTCGCAACCTCTGGACTCATGGAGTTATCCGCGGAAGTTCCTTCGATTGGTCGCCCCATCGCAAACGCGCAGGTCCATATTCTGGATGAGTACCGGCAACTCGTGCCGATTGGTGTGCAGGGTGAACTGTACATCGGGGGTGCGGGAGTCGGGAGAGGATACCTCCATCGGCCGGGGCGGACAGCGGAGAGATTTGTAGTAGACCCGTTCTCGGAAGAGGCCGGGGCGCGGATGTACCGGACAGGGGATGTGGGGAAGTGGCTGGCGGACGGGACTATCGAGTTTTTGGGCCGGAATGATTATCAGGTGAAGATCCGGGGTTATCGGATCGAGCTGGGAGAGATTGAGGCGCGGTTGGCCGAGCATGAAGGGGTGAACGAGGCGGTGGTGGTGGTGCACGAAGATACGCCTGAGGAGAAGCGGCTAGTCGCTTATTACACCTGTCTGGAGGGAACGGAAAGAGAGATCGGGGCGGAAGAGTTGCGAAGTCATCTGTACACAAAGCTGCCGAAGTATATGGTGCCGGCAGCCTATGTGCGGCTGGAGAGATTACCCCTGTCGCCGAACGGGAAGGTAGATCGGAGGGGATTGCCAGCCCCGGACGGAGATGCCTATGGGGTGCGGAGGTTTGAGGCGCCGGCGGGAGAGACGGAGACAGTGTTGGCCAGAATGTGGGCGGACGCACTGAAAGTGGAACGAGTGGGACGCTACGACGACTTCTTCGAGCTGGGTGGCCATTCGCTCCGAGCGATGAGATTCATCTCGCAGCTCAGGCAAGCGTTGGGTGTGGAAGTGGCAATCAGCGAGCTGTTCGCGCATCCGGACCTGGCCGGTTTCGCGCGCGTGGTTGAGCGGGCGGCGCAGAGTACGCTGCCC
>JBOGOU010000132.1:0-3505 GCA_050748205.1 Pyrinomonadaceae bacterium
GCTCCGCAGAGTTCGTTACGACTGTGGCAGTTCCTGACTTAATATTTGAAACCATGTTAGTACTGTCAACCGGGGTGGAATCAACTGCAAACGCTTTGGGCTTGTTCTTACTGCCTTTGGGCCTTCCCATTAGACTTCCTCCACCATTACGGTGTCGCCGCCGCCGGATTGCAGGGCTTGAATCGCCCGGCCCGTGGCTCCCGTGAATTTGGTTCCTGAATATGCGTATTCGGCGGTTTCGGCCAGCGCCTTGCGGTCCTGCTCGCTGGCGGAGTTGAACGTGTGACCCTCCAGCATTTTGAACATCTTCAAGGTTTCGGGCTGGGCCATGTAGGCGGTCAGCCACTTTTGCTTGTCGCCACCAGCCGGAAGGGACGAGCCAGGATTGGTAGGGGGCACGCCGGGCGGACGGTTCTGGGGTGCAGCGGGTGTGGTCTTGCGCTTCTCACCCATTACCGCACGGGCTTGGGCAATGGCCCTGTCCTGGACCAAAGTGTCGTCAACACCTGCCCACATCGGATGCTGTTTGAAGGTGGCGTACTGCTTCTTGGCTTCTTCATAAAGCTCGGGGTCGCCTGAGAGCACGTTCTGGTGCTCGGCCTGCTGAACGAAGCGGTAGCCGGTGCGCTCGGCAATTCCCTGAGCCTCCTCCCTCGCAATCTTGCGTGCAATCTGGTACACCAGCTTGCGGGAGATGGGGTCTAACTTTTCCTCGTCCTCATCACCGGGAGAGGGCGGGGAAGGGGGTTGCGCTTGCTGCCGGGCTTTCTCCTGAGCAATGTAGATACCGACTTGCTGCTGGTACTGCTGGTTGATTTGGGTCGCTTCCGCGAGTTTGCGTTCGTATTCGGAGGCGCGATTTTTCCAGGGCACACCACCTGGGTCAAGGGCCTCGGGAGCAGGCGCGACTTCGGGGGGCGCGGGAGGAATCTCCGGTGGAGCCAGAGGGACTTCGGGTTCGGGCATTACATTTTCTCCTTATGACGCTGTTGGTGACGCGGGCAGCGAGCCGCGAGGAGTGGAAAACTTCACGGTCAAGGAATAATTAACAAGATTTAGAAAATCCTGCATATGTTCTTTGTCACGGTTGGCCAGGTAAAGTGCCACCAATCCACGGGCGCATCGCAGCCCTTCACAATCGTGGCTTGCATCTGGACTCACTGCGTCACAATAAAGACAGGTGAACTTGATCTTAGACACTTCGTCTTCTCCTTCAGCGGACGTACTCAACATGGCTGTCGATGCCGACAGTAGGCTTGGAACGTGCTGGGTTCCTGAATCCACGCCTGCCCGCCAAGGGGGAAGGCAGAACAGGTTCCACCGATCCAACGGGAACCGCGGGTCCGGCAGGAACCGGAAATCGCGGGCCGCCTTTCTTACGAGAAGGGCTGGGAGCTGCACCGGGAAGCATAATGCCTTGATGTGGCATGGTTTCTCCTAACGTAGGTACTCTACCTGCCGGTCAATGCCGATTTTGGCAGGGGAGTTGTGAACTTTGAAACTTTTGCCCCCGGCAACCGCGCCAAACAGGTCGCGCTGCTTTTTGGTGGGCTTGTGGCCCCTCACCGTGTCGTGATGCAGAATCTCGCGGGCCTTGCTGCTGGTTAGACGTTTAGACACGGAAGCTCCAATGATTTTGGGGAACGATGCACTGACCATGGTCATCGCAGGGCCTTTACCATGGATTCGCCGCCCGCCTCGCTTTTCAACATTTCGGGAAGCTGGAGGGCCAGGCGATAGGCTCTGCGGCGGCCCACTGCTTCCCCATGGTTGAAGGGGTCGGGCTGCTCAACTGCGGCCTCCGCACCGGCCAAAGCAGCCTCCAGGCGTTCGCGCAACTCGATGTAGGCGGGGTTGGCAAGGAGGTCGCTGATGTTACCGGCTGTCCAATGGGCAGTCCGCTGACCGAGCAGTTTCATGCTAGGTTTATGTTCCCCGTGTTCAGAAGCCCTGCAAGCATGCCTTGGTTTTGCTGTGCCGCCTGACCAGGCTGGGTTGCCTGGCCTAGATTACCCAGAGCCGAAGCAGGCTGGGAAGGAGCGCCGCCCCCTGGCTGCCCACCGCCAAGTGTTGCCCCGGATTTGAGTGCCTGTTTGTGCTCCGCGATATGCGCGTCAATCCGGCCCAAGACATCCGTGCCCCCCACCGCCACCAAGAAGCCGGGGGTCGCTTTCTCGGTCTGTTCAAGGCGGGTGCGCAGGTCTTGGTGGACGGCCATGTGCTGGACATGGTTATCCATCGGGTGAGGATCAACGTCCTCGCCCTGGAGCATCCGCACATTTTCCTGCTGCGGCGAGTCGGGCGGTTTCATAGCTTCAAGATCGGGGATGAACTCGGCCACATCGGGGTGGCCCAGCTTTTGGACCACCTTCTTGAGTAGGGCATAGTAGGCGGGCGGCACGTTCGAGGCTTGCAGCAGCGCCAGCGCCTGAAGGGTGTCCTGCATCCGCTGGAAACGGTTGCTGATGGCGGTGGTGGGGCCGATGTCGAAGTCATAATCACCCATCATGTCTTCGTCGGTCAGCACGTCGCCCGCGTCCTGCTCGGTGACGCGGAAGAAGAAGGGCTTCGGCAGCCAGCGTTTGTCAAGTTCCCACATGCGCTGCACGATTTCTCGCAGGCTTTCCCTTTCCAATCTCACGTCCAGGAGAAGACGGTTGTTCGATTCACCCTGCAAAAGCTGCTGCTGCCCGAAGGTGCGGGGAGCGTTGGGACGCTCGAACTGCCTTCCAAGCTGGGCATCTGTCAAACCTGTCAGGCGCTCCCCAAAGCCCATAAGCTGCTGGCTGAAAAGCACGTGGGGAGCGAGGTTGATGTTGCCTAACTGAACCACCTTGATGCCGTTCGGGTCGGCGGTTGGCACCCCGGTGTAAGGTTCCATGCGGAACTTGTCGAAGTTCAGTCCGGCGGCGGGGCTGAAAAACACCACTGGCCCAATGGCACCCTCGCCTGCCGATACCGCTAGTTTGTGGAAGGCGTCCAGTTCTTGGTTGATGGGCTCCAGCAGCTCTGCTAAGCCAATCCCTTCCCAGCGGTTGACATCGAGAATGCCCCTCGACACCACGAAGGGGTGACGCCCGTCAGGAAAGATGTCCACCAGCCTGCACGCTCCCAGCAACAGCTTGGTATGGGGTTGAAAGAAGGCCACCACATCCTCGGCCCGCTCATCACCGCCCCCCTCTTCGTCAATGTTGAGGCGGAATTTGCCGAACCAGTTGTGGACGTGCAGCTCATCCTGCCTGCCCTGGGGCACATCAGGAATGCCGTGCTGAGCGTTTTTCTCGGAAGCAATGAGGTCGCTGCCAGCGGTGTCTTGAAGGGGATTAGCCCCAGCCTCAGCTTGGCGGCGTAGCCTGTCCAGGTTCTCACCCACCACAGCCTCGTCGAGTTTTCCCTCATCCCGCAAGTCAAGAACCTGCTCAATCGAAAGGCGCAGGCGGCGGATGAAGTGGTCAAGGGGCTGGAAGGGGCGGGCGTGGGAGGGGAAAATCCAGTCCTCCAGGTT
>JBOGOU010000133.1:0-7796 GCA_050748205.1 Pyrinomonadaceae bacterium
GAGTATCCACGAGAGCGATGCGTGCACGAGTTGTTTGAGGAGCAGGTGGAGCAGACGCCGGATGCGGTGGCGGTAGTATATGAAGACGCGGCGTTGAGTTACCGAGAGCTGAACCGGCGAGCCAATCAGTTGGCCCATCGTCTGCGCGAGCTGGGAGTCATACCCGGTGAGCGCGTGGCGATGTTGCTGGAGAGATCAATCGGGCTGGTGGTAGCGCAGCTTGCGGTTTTGAAGAGCGGAGCGGCGTACGTGCCGATCGATCCAACGTTTCCGGAAGTGCGGCAGACAGAGATGGTGAGGGACAGCGGGGCGGTGGTGGCGATAACGAGCGCGGGGCGAAGGCTGTCTGAAAGATTGGCGGTGCGGCAGGTGGAGATAGGCGAGCAAGCGGCGGGAGAGGAGAGCGAGACGAATCCGGGTATTGAGACAAGCAGCGAGATGACGGCGTATGTGATGTATACGTCCGGGTCAACGGGAATACCGAAGGGAGTGATGGTGCCGCACCGGGCGATCGGACGGCTGGTGCTGAACTGCGGGTACGCATCCTTTAATAAGGAGGACCGGGTGGCGTTTGCGTCGAACCCAGCATTCGACGCGTCGACGATGGAAGTGTGGGGTGCGCTGCTGAACGGCGGGAGCATAGTGGTTGTGGATCGGGAGAAGGTACTGGAGGCTGGTGAGTTTGAGGAGAGCTTGAAAAGGCATGGTGTGAGCGTGCTGTGGATGACGGCCGGGCTAATGAACCAGTACGCGGAGCAGTTGGGTGAGACGCTGGGAGGGTTGAGATACCTGATCGTAGGCGGGGACGTGCTGGACGCGAGGGTGATGGAGGGAGTACTGAGAGGGAAAGCGCCGGGTCACTTGTTGAATGGATACGGACCGACGGAGACGACGACGTTCGCGCTGACGCATGAGATCAGGGAGGTGAGGGAGAAAACGAAGAGCATCCCGCTGGGAAGGCCGATAGCGAACACGCAGGTGTACATCCTGGACGGTAACTGGGAGCCAACGCCGGTAGGAGTGAAGGGAGAGCTGTACATCGGGGGAGCAGGAGTAGCAGAAGGGTATCTGAACCGGCCGGATCTGACGGCGGAGAGGTTTGTACCGGATGGGTTCGGAGAAGCGCCAGGCGAGCGGATGTACCGGACGGGAGACCTGGGACAGTGGAGCAAGGAAGGAGAGATCGAGTTTGAGGGGCGGAACGACAGTCAGGTGAAGATCCGAGGGTTCCGGGTCGAGTTGGGAGAGATCGAGGCGCGGTTGGCCGAGCATGAGGGGGTGAAGGAGGCGGTGGTGGTGGCGCAGGGAGAAGCGGCTGGGGAGAAGCGGCTGGTGGCGTACTACACGTTGGCGGCGCGCCGCGATGCGGGTAACGGAGAGGTTGGTGAAGAGCAGGTGAGAGCGGAGGTGTTACGAGCGGAATTGGGGAGGAAGCTGCCGGCGTACATGGTGCCGGTGGCGTATGTGCGCTTGGAGAAGATGCCGCTCACGCCGAACGGAAAGCTGGACCGCAAGGGTCTGCCGGCGCCGGAAGGCGGTGAGTATGGAGTTGGAGAGTATCAAGAGCCTAGAGGTGACGTGGAGAAAACGTTGGCAGAGATCTGGGCGGAGGTGCTGAAGCTGGAACGAGTGGGTCGTCACGACAACTTTTTCGAGTTGGGTGGCCATTCACTCTTAGTGATGAGCGTCATGAATCGTATTCGGACAACGATGGGAATTCAATTTTCCATCAGGACATTGTTCGAAGCCCCGACCGTGTCTGATCTCGCGCAGCGGCTCAATAGTCCTGGAACTGCGCATAGGCCGCTGCGGCCGACAATGCTCCAAAGTCGGATTCAAGCCGAATAGAAGATTTCCTACCGTCTAGTTTGTCTGCCATTCATTGCTATTGCAGCGCGAGGTTTTGGGAGCTTTTCCACAATTCCTCAAGACCTGCTGATCATGCGGTCGGCTTTGCCGGCCTTGGCGTGGTGCTGACTACAAGCGGTTTGTGTGGGCTTGCCGAATCGTCGAAGGGGAAATGAAATGTTGGCACTAGGTTTTCACGGTGGTCATAAAAGAGTCGATGAAGATAACAGAGTTGGATTTTCTTCTCATGACAGTACGGCTGTGTTAGTCAGAGATGGCAAGGTGCTGGTGGCAATAGAAGAGGAGAGATTGAATCGCATCAAACATTCAAATTGCTTTCCGGTCTTGTCGATTCGACACTGTCTGGATCGATATAAACTAAAGCTCAGTGACTTAGACCTAATAGCCACGAATGATGACGAGTCGTGGGCAGACATGATGGCGAGGCGCAAGCATCTTGAGTCTCCTGAGTCTCAAGGTCGCCTCGATTCCAGGAGCTACATTGCCTGGTCGTTTCAGCGAGAGTTTGGCGTCGATGTAACCAAGAAGCTCCGATTCTGTGGGCACCACCTCGCGCATGCCTGGAGTGCCTATGCGCCTTCGGGATTCACGGACGCCTTGGTTCTGGTCCTCGATGGTGATGGTGATAGTCTCTCCGGGATGGTGTTCCAGGTTGAGAGGGGGAAACTGATACCGCTGAAAGAGTTTGGTCTAGACCAATCACTAGGTCACTTCTATCAAAGAATGATCAACTACCTCGGGTATGATCGCTTTGATGAATACAAAGTCATGGGACTTGCTCCTTACGGAGATGCGAGTGTTTACGCGAAACTTTTCGAGAGATGTTATCGGCTGTTGCCCAACGGTGATTATTCCCTCGGGGGCACTCTGACCTGGATGACACATCTCGACAGCGCGGGGCTTGTAAAGGCCGCGCGACGGAAAGGGGATCCATTTACCCAGACGCATAAGGATTTTGCGGCCGCCCTCCAGTCGATGCTCGAGAGAGTAGTACTTCATATCCTCACCCACTATCAGAAGGTTACAAAACAGACCAATCTCTGCTTGGCTGGAGGAGTGGCTCATAACTGCAGTATGAATGGAAAGGTTTTGTACTCAGGCTTGTTTAAGGAAGTCTTCGTTCAACCCGCGGCGCATGACGCCGGTGGCGCCCTCGGGGCGATCTATGGCGTGCTGAACAACGGGCCTCTACCTCGGCGAGTAACGAAGATGGACCATCTCTATTTCGGGACAGATATCGGAGAAGACGCCTCAATCGAGGCGACGCTTAAGTCGTGGGGCGCCTTCATTTCTTATGAGAAGGTAGATCGGATAGCACCAAAGGCCGCCGAGCTTCTTGCCGAGGGCCAGGTAGTCGGATGGGTCCAGGGGAGATCGGAGTTTGGGCCCAGAGCGCTCGGCAATCGCAGTATTCTTGCTGATCCTTGTCCGGCCGAGAACAAACTATTGATAAATGAGATGGTGAAGAAACGTGAATCATACCGGCCATTCGCGCCTTCAGTCCTTGAAGAGAGAGTGCGGGACTTCTTCGACGTTCCGGAGAACAAAACTGAGTACCCCTTTATGATCTTTGTTGTTCGCACCCGCGAAGATAAAAGGAGTATTTTGCAAGCCGTCACTCACCTGGATGGAACGGCTCGCCTCCATTCAGTTTCGAGGAGGACCAACCCGCTGTACCACGAATTGATTAGTGAATTCGACAAGCTGACTGGCGTGCCGGTATTACTGAATACCTCTTTCAACAATAATACTGAGCCAATAGTAGATTCGGCCGAAGACGCGATCGTCTGCTATTTGACCACGGGGCTTAATTCCCTGGCGATCGGAAACTATCTCATACGAAGGAAGGAAGTGGATCCACTGCCCCTGGTTTATGAACAACTCACCATCCGTCTTCCCCGTTCAAGAAGATTGGTCCAACGGCAAAGTGAAATAGAGCCGGGGCGTGTGGAAGTCGTTTTTGAATTGGAGAGCAGTGTGAGTCGCTTCTTTTCTCAGCCACTTATCAAGATCTCCTCGGAAATGTTCAGCATTCTTCATAAGGCAGACGGAAGGCTCCGGCTCTCTGACCTAACGGCCCAATTGGGATTTCTTGGTGCCGACAGAATCAAGGCCTTAACCCAGGAGCTCATTGAGTTGTGGTCAAGGCGCGCTGTCATTCTCAGTCCGATTTGAAGGTGCAGCTGTCCTTCTTTCGCTTGGGCCGCTACCTGAGATCATCTCCGTTGCGTCGTCATCACTCTTCGCCTTGAGCGACGACCGCTCGCAAGATCGCCGCGCGACACCATGAATATCATGGTTCGTACATCGCTGCTCCTCAAATCCTGCTAATGCTGTAAAGAATCCCAGGACGCCGGGCTCCAGGCTCCTCCAATCCATGGATTAACTGCGAGCTTGTCCCCATCCAAAAGCGTTTTTATGGTTCAAGGTTTTAGATACTCGGAGGACTAAAGTGTCAGCCAAGCAAGCGCCAACGTCTTACGGGCAACGTCAGTTGTGGTTCATTGACCGTCTAGAGGGAGGCAGTGCTGAATACAACATTTCTCGAGCTTTTCGGCTGAAAGGCAAGCTCGACCGCGAAGCTCTCCAAATGGCGTTCAACACGATCGTAGAACGGCATGAGAGTTTGCGGACGCGTTTTGCGGAAGTGGACGGTGAGCCCGTGCAGGTGATTGACGCTCCCATCCAAACAGAAGTGCTGCTTGAAGATCTGAGCAACCTGGAGCAACCAGAGCTCCATGAACGGATAGAGAACGCAATACGGCGGGAAGCCGAGCAACTGCTCGTCCTGCAGAATGGTCCCCTGGTGAAATTGCGGCTTCTCCAATTAGGTCCGGAAGATCACATTTTGTTGCGAACCGTACACCACATTGTCTCCGACGGATGGTCGCAAGCGATATTCAGCCGGGAGTTGAAGGCGTTGTATGAAGCTTATCAAGAGGGGCGCGGAAACCCGTTGGCGCCACTTGCGGTTCAGTATCGTGATTTTGCGGTTTGGCAACGGAGCTTGTTTGAGAACGGACAACTTGATACAGGGCGGCAATACTGGAGAAAGCAACTGGCTGGAATAGCGGATCTGGAACTGCCTACAGATCGGATGCGCCCGGCTGTGCTGACCTTCGAGTCAGAAATGTGCAGCGTGATGCTAGACAGTGAGCTGGTAACAGATCTAAAGCGGCTGAGTAAGACACACAACGCAACCTTATATATGACCTTGCTGGCAGCGTTTGGAGGATTGCTGTCTCGCTACAGTGGCCAGGACGATATCGTGGTGGGTTCACCAATCGCGAATCGGCAGGATATCCAGTTGGAGGCGCTGATTGGGTTTTTCGTGAACTCCCTGGCTATGCGGATGAGAGTGACCGAAGGGATAACCTTTCGTGAGCTACTAGCGCAAGTTCGGGAGACAGTATTCGATGCTTACGAACACCAGGATGTGCCGTTTGAGCAGATTGTGAAGGAACTGTCTCCTCGTCGGAACTTAAATCAGACTCCTGTTTACCAGGTAATGTTTGGGCTACAGAATTTGCCGCCGGCCGCAATGGAGTTGAATGGCCTGGAGGTGGAGCCGATTGACGAAACTGAAGTTCCCGTTCATTTCGATCTGACGATGGACGCCACGGAGCGGGATGGGGAGATCAGGATCACCTGGTCATGCAGACGAGACTTGTTTGACAGGTCGTGGATCGAGCGGATGGCGCGGCACTATGTGCGCCTGCTGCAGTCCGTGGTAGCCAATATAGACCAGGCAATCGAACAAATCGATATCCTGACGCCGGAGGAGCGGCGCCAGGCAGTGTATGAGTGGAACGCAACTCAAGCCGAGTTCCCGGGAGTAAGAAGCTGGCGAGAGAAGCTCGTGCACGAGTTGTTTGAAGAGCAGGTGGAGAAGACGCCGGGGGCGGTGGCGGTCGTTTTTGAAGACGCAGCGTTAAGTTACGGAGAGCTGAACCGGCGGGCCAATTGCTTGGCGCATCATCTGCGGGAGCTTGGCGTGGGACCGGATGTGCCGGTGGGGATCTACGTCGCGCGCGGATTGGAAATGATGGTTGGCTTGCTCAGTGTGATGAAGGCTGGCGGGGCGTACGTCCCGCTGGATCCTGCTTATCCGGTGGAGCGGCTGCGCTATATGTTGGAAGACAGTGGCACGGTTGTTCTGCTAACCCAGGGAGACCTGGCAGGATCGTTTACCGGGATAGGCCCGGGGCTGCCGGTGATCGACCTGGCCGCCGAAACTCCAAAGTGGCTGGACCACTCGGAGTTCGATCCCGATCGGAGCCTCGTGGGACTCAGGCCGGAGCATCTTGCCTATGTGATCTACACCTCCGGCTCGACAGGAAAACCGAAAGGAGTGATGGCGACGCATGCCGGATTGTCGAACTATTTGGCCTACGCGGTGACGACCTACGTGGGGGCGGAGGTCCAAGGATCGGTGGTGAGTTCGCCGCTTAGTTTTGACGCGACGCTGACCACCCTGTTACCGCCGCTGCTCGAAGGTAAGACGGTGGAGCTGTTACCCGAAGATGAGACGACGATCGGTCGGTTGGCGGAACGGATGTTCGGTGAAGAGGAAGCGCGGCTGTTCAAAATCACACCGTCGCATTTGGAAGCCTTGGAGTATGTGGAGCGGTCAAAGGCAGTGGGTCAGGCAGCGCACCGTGTGGTGGTGGGAGGCGAACAGTTGACTGCGCGGAGACTGCAGATATCGAAGCGAGAGCTGTTGCCGGCGGCGACCTTTATCAATGAGTACGGACCAACGGAGACAGTGGTCGGGTGCAGCGTATGGACGGTGTCGGATGCAAGTGGATTGGAGAGCTTGGAGAGTCAGGCGGCGGCCCCGATCGGTCGCCCTATCAGCAATACCCAGTTGTATGTGCTGGGGAGCGGTCTACAACTGCAACCGTGCAACAGCCTGGGTGAGTTGTATATCGGTGGAGCAGGAGTCGCGCGGGGGTATCTGAATCAAGCGGAGCTGACCGGGGAAAGGTTCATAGCTGACCCGTTTGGCAAGGTCGAGGGCTGCCGGCTTTACAGGACTGGGGACTTGGTGCGTAGGCTGCCGAGCGGCGACTTGATATTTGTGGGACGGCGGGACGACCAGGTGAAGATCCGGGGATACCGGATCGAATTGGGAGAAATTGAGGCGAGTCTATTGGAATGTGAGGAGGTGCGGGAAGCGGCAGTAGTGGCGCTTGAGGAGGCGGAAGGGGAGCGTCGGTTGGTCGCTTACTACTCAGTAGAAGGGAACGGAGAAGGGACAGGAGCTGAGAAGTTGCGGCAGCATTTAGGGTCGAGGTTGCCGGAGCACATGGTACCTGCGGCTTATGTGTGTTTGCAGACGCTGCCATTGACGCCGAACGGTAAGTTGGATCGGAAGGCGTTGCCGGCGCCGGAGACTGATGCATATGTGACCCGCGGTTATGAGGAGCCGGCGTGGGAGACAGAGAAAGTCCTGGCGAGGATTTGGGCCGAGGCGTTGAAGCTTGAACGAGTGGGTCGTCGCGACAACTTCTTTGAACTGGGGGGACATTCGCTACTAATACTTTGGATCGTCTCGCGACTGCGGAAGACGTTGAACGTAGAAGTGACAATTCGCGATGTATTCGAGCATCCAGTGCTGGCCGATCTGGCTGCTGCCGTGCAGAAGGCCACCCCTGCCACATTACCGCCGATTACGCCTGCTCCACGCGGGGGAGATTTTCCCTTGTCGTTTGCGCAGCAGCGACTGTGGTTCGTCGCGCAGATGGGAGCGAGCGAGGCCTACCACGTCTACTACGGCTGGCGGCTAAAGGGGCGGCTTGATCGCGGTGCTTTACGGCGGGCGCTGGAGCGGATCGTGGCCCGGCACGAGGCGTTGCGCACCACGTTCATTGTTATCGAAGGCGAACCAATACAGCGTATCGCAGCGCCGCAGGAGAGCCGGTTCC
>JBOGOU010000134.1:0-6685 GCA_050748205.1 Pyrinomonadaceae bacterium
GTCATACGATGGGGTGATTCTTCTTACTGGTGCGGTTGTCGATCCAGGATATGAAGGTCATTTAGTCTTCGGCTTATACAACGCGTCACAGAGGAGAGCAATAATCAGACATGGACGGAAGATATGCAATGTAGTGTTTGAGCGACTATCAGAGTCTCCTGAGAGACAGGCCCCGTCCGATCCTAATCTCTTGAATGGCGCTTTCCCGGACCAGTTTGTTGACAAGATTGCAAACATGGACGTACTTCCATGGATGCAAATAAGCGAACGCGTCAAGCAGATAGAAACAATCACAAAGGATATTTTAGACCTTAAAGCACGATACGATGACGTGCTTGAGCCAATCCGCGATTTAACGAGCAATGTTCAGTCTCTTACCAATGACGTAACCAGTCTAACCGCGCAAACGAAATCAATTGCAAAGGACGTTGAGAACGTCAACACCATGGTGGGAGAAAACAACCGTCAGATAAACTCTTTGACCGCAAATCTGGGTACGCTGGTTGCGCAAGTACAGTCAGTTCAAGACCGAACACGTAGTCTGGAGGACACCGACAAGACCCGAGAGGAAGCTGTAACCACGCTCCGAACAAGACTTGGTAGATTTCAGCTACTGATATACATATTTTGGGCACTCTTACTGTTAGGGTTAGGAGCATTCCTGCCCAAGCTTATCAATCTTCTTTCTCGATAACCTTTCTTTAGGAAAGAAGCAAATCCTGCAACGTCCAAACACGGTTAGTAATCTCTGCTTCCATCGCAGGAGTGCAACGGATTGAGGAATGAATGCGGCAGAAATTATACCAGCAAAAATGCAAGCTCATCATCGCGTAAGGTTCTCCCACTTCTTACTAAAAGCATTCGTCAATCTCGTCAATCTACGTACACTGGTACGGATGCTGAGATTGCTGCGCTCAACAATGCTAGTGCAAATTCGTCTAGGATCGGCATGTCCGATAATGTATTTCGTCACTGTTTCCACCACCTCAGGTGGCGAATAGAGCAGTACCCGCTGGGCGGTAGTGGTGCAGTTTGGCCATAAAAGTCATCCAAGACAGGAATAGGAGCGTCGGTAAGACTCAGCCGCCTGAGGTGAGATACAAGGCGGTGGCTGTGCCCCGCCGTCAGCTGACTCAACTCTTTATTCCTAGGGCTATGCCCCGCCCAGGGGCGGTGCCCATTCTTAAAAGCGGCTGTCACGGAAGGGCGTAGCCACTTCCTCACATCGGGCGGCGAAGCCGTCGCGATGGCCAGCAGAAGCTGAGTGGCCGAAATTATCTTTGAGCTTAGGATCCATTGGCTACCGCAAATGGTTCTGTGAGTTGTGTGGTTGATGGTCTCGTTGCGTGCTAGTCGACCGCGGTCGACTCAAACAGTGGAAGGAGCTTCAGCGAGCTCGGCGATGCTTTCAGGTCGCTTACCCATGCCGAACCAACGGCGTATCGAGTCTGCCAGGATCACTACCGCGGCCGTCATCAGGATTGCAGTAAGGCCTGTGTTGATATAACCCTGCACGGCGGTTTCGGGTTTTTGCGCGAGAGGCCAAAAATTATCCGCAATGGATCGCCAGCCGGCAACTAGCGTGGTGGTAGCGACAAAGCTGAGCGGGACTAGCGTCACCCAACTGTAGCGCGCCTTGCCCGAGTTAATGAGGATCGTGGTGGCGACGCACAAGGCGACAGCGGCGAGTAGCTGGTTGGCAATGCCAAACATCGGCCATATCGTCGAGATTGACCCGGACCAGATAAACGCCGCCCAGGCAACAACCACGAGTGCAGAAGTAATAAACGCTCCCGGTTGCCAGTTTGGCTCTTCGAGTTTCTGATAGAAACGGCCGCCAAACTCGCCTACCAGAAAGCGCGCGACGCGCGTGCCTGTGTCAATCGTGGTGAGGATGAAAAGCGCTTCGAACATGATCGCGAAGTGGTACCAGTACTTCATCAGCCCACGCAAGCCCGGAATCCCGTCAAAGATCTTGGCGATGCCCAGCGCCAGCGTAACCGCTCCACCGGTGCGGCCGCGCAGATTTTTCTCGCCCGACTCCTGCTCCAAACGATCGATCTCCTGAGGCTGCAGGTTGAAGCCAGCCGACGTGTGCTGGTCAACCATCCGCACATAAGCAGCCTTTTGCGTTTCGGTCTTCTGAGCTGTGTTAATCGCAAAGTAATCGCCCGGGAAGAGTGATGTTGCGGCGATGAGCGCTACCACACCAACAATCCCCTCCATCAGCATAGAGCCGTAACCGATCATGCGTGCGTCAGTTTCCTTGGCGATCATCTTCGGGGTTGTGCCGGAAGAAATCAGCGAGTGAAAACCGGATATCGCTCCGCAAGCGATTGTAATGAACACAAAGGGATAGAGTTTTCCGGGAATAACGGGCCCGCCACCCTGAGCGAATGGAGTGATCGCCGGCATGTTGAGGTTTGGGTGGACCAGGATCACACCGAGAATGAGAAACGCCACTGTGCCGATCTTCAGATAGGAGGAAAGGTAGTCGCGTGGGCAGAGCAGCATCCACACCGGAAGCACTGAAGCGATGAATCCGTAGACCGCCATTACGATAGTCACGGTGTTGCGCGATAAGGTAAATGTTTCCGCGAGCGACGATTCCGCAATGCGACCTCCAAAATAAACGGCTAGCAATAATCCAATGACTCCGATGACGCTCGCTTCGACAATCTTGCCCTTGCGGAAGCGGTACATGTAGAGACCCATGAAGAGCGCCAGTGGAATCGTGAAGCCAACGGTGAATGTTCCCCAGGGGGATTCTGCCAGTGCGTTAACGACGACCAAACCAAGACCAGCGAGTGCAATCACGACGATGAAGAGGATCGCGATGCCCGCCACCAGGCCCGACAAGGGACTGATTTCGGTGCGCGCGATCTCCGCGAGAGATTTGCCGCGCCGGCGAACGCTGGCGACGAGGATCATGAAGTCGTGTACGGCGCCGCCGATACAGACGCCGATAACCAGCCACAGCAACCCGGGCAGGAAACCGAATTGTGCCGCCAACACTGGCCCGATCAGTGGACCGGCGCCGGAGATAGCGGCGAAATGGTGTCCGAAGAGCACCCATTTGTTTGTGGGATAGTAGTTATGGCCGTCATACATCGTTTGCGACGGCACTTGTCGCGAATCATCAAGCGCGAGAACCCTGGCCGCAAGAAAGGCAGAGTAGTAGCGATAGGAAATCGCCATCACGCACAACGTACCGACAATGATTGGAAGAGCGTTCATGATTTGAAGGGCAGACTAAAAAGCGAACCGCCGGCACCTTGCTTTCGGCGGCGATTGCGTCGAGGCAATCTCGGGCCGCATTAGATCCCGTGTCTGTGAACCGCTATTCTGGGCTATTCGGTGTGGCCTGTTGCGCAGATCCTTTCAACAATCCCAGAACGGCAAAAACTAGTCCCAGGCCGATACAGCTGAATGCAATGATAGTGCGCTTGCCTTCAGCAAAGCCACTCCTCATTTTTTCGAACAGTTCGAAGATAGTCGAACTATGCGGAATTATGAAGAGCCCTATGGCCAATAGAAGAAACCCAAACGCCGCAAGCTTGAGCCCCGTCGGCGTCGGAAATGGCCTGCCGTACTTCTGCCCAACGCCGCTGCGCACGTAACCATAGGAAAGATAAATCGACATCCCGAGCATTAACCAGCCGATGAAGCGCCACCATGATGCGGGAGGGAGGTAGTACATCAAGAACACGCAGGAGATTGCGCCCAGTGACGGCAGAAACCATGCCCCCAGGGGAACTTTGAAAGGACGGAGTCGTCCGGGATCCTTATGACGCAAGATGATGATCCCCACGCAAACCAGCACAAACGCGAAGAGCGTTCCGATATTCGTTAAATCCACCATTTCATCAATACTCATGACCGCGGCAAACCCGCCCACGACCACGCCAGTGATAATTGTAGTGACGTGCGGCGTTTTGAATTTTGGATGCACGCTGGCAAAAACCGGCGGCAGAAGGCCGTCTCGGGCCATGGAAAAGAAGATACGCGGTTGGCCCAGCTGGAACACGAGCAGTACGGCCGTGTGCGCAACTACCGACCCAAAAGCCACAATGCCGCTAGCCCATTTTGCCTGCGGCGCAACGTGCTCGAGGGCCATCGTTAACGGTTCTGCTTGCTCGGTTGAGAGACGTTGAACCAATTCGTGATACGGAATCAGACCAGTGAAGACAGCTGCTACTACGACATAAAAGACCGTGCAGACTATCAGCGAGGCAATGATTCCAATCGGGAGATCTCGTGATGGATTCCTGGTTTCCTCGGCCACGGTTGAGACTGCGTCGAATCCGATATAAGCAAAGAAAACCAATGCCGCGCCGGTGAATGTCCCCTTCCAACCATTAGGTTGAAAAGGAACCCAGTTTTTCGCCATGGTTGAAGGAGCTACGAAGTAAAGGGCAATGACTATGAAAAACAGGAGTACGAGGATCTTGATACCGACCATTACCGCGTTGAAGCTGGCCGATTCTTTGATGCCCCAAACCAGAACGACAGTTATTAACGCAACGATACCCAGCGCCAGCAGGTTAAAGACGATTGGTATGCCAAAGATGTGAGGAGCGCTTTCGTAGAGACCGGGTATTTTAGCCGCTGTCCGATAGTCAGTTGCGAGCCATTGGGGAAAGTCGATGCCTATGCTTCCGAGCAGAGTACGAAAGTAGTTGGCCCAGCTAATCGCTACGGCGACGTTCCCGACGGCGTATTCGATAATCAAGTCCCAGCCAATAATCCAGGCGACCAGCTCGCCGAGGGTCGCGTAGGAATATGTGTACGCCGACCCAGAGATGGGGACCATCGATGCAAACTCCGCATAACACAAGGCGGTAAAAGCGCAGACTATCGCCGTGATAACAAAAGAGAGCATCAACGATGGACCGGCGCCGGGACGTGCAGCATCTCCTGCCGCAGCTGTGCCAACGGTAGCAAATATGCCGGCGCCGATGATGGCGCCGATGCCGAGCAGGGTCACATTGAAGGCGCCGAGCGTGCGGCGCAAAGAAAACTGTGGCCCGCCGGCAGCTGCTAGAATTTCATCTAGATTTTTTGTGCGAAAGAGTCCTCGAAGCAAGGTATAGCCTCCTAAATCGAACGAGATAGGTCTTCCGGCTTGTTGTCGCCCGTGAGTAGTAAGGGAATGCTTGCGGAGTTTGGCATGGAACGCGCAAAAAAATCCACGAGAATTTCGGATTTCGGATTTCGGATTTCGAAAATCGGCCTGATTCCCCCGATCCCCCTTGTTCTCTTTACTGTTCCCCTGTTTCCCCTTTTTCCGTATTTCCCTAAAATCCGCAATCCGCAATCCGAAATTCCCATATTCCCCTGTTCCCCTGTTCATGCGACAATGCCGATCCGAAATCCGAAATCCGAAATCCGAAATCCGAAATTTCCTACATGTATCCCTTTCGAAACATTCTCTTCCCAACTGACTTTACGCCGCACGCGCGCGCGGCATTGAAGTATGCAGCGGCATTTGCGCGCAGTGGCCGCGGTCGCGTTGTGCTTTTTAGTGTCCAAAGCGCGAAAGTGCCCGCGAATCTCCTGACCTTGCCCGAACATGTCCTGGAAGAACAGGAAAATAGATGGCTGCTGCAATTGCGCACCGAGGTTAGAGACCTGCTCGCCGATCCGCTGTTCGATGGTCTGGAGGTCGAGCCCGTGATTGTGGAAGGCGAACCAGCGCCTGAGATCGCACGCGCCGTGCAGGAATACGAAATCGACCTGGTGACTGTAGTAACCCACGGTCGCAAAGGACTGACGCGTGCTCTCTGGGGTTCGACTGCTGAAGAGATCATCGCCGAAGCGCCCTGTCCAGTGCTTACCATTCGCCCGCCGCAACACGATTTTGTGGAACATCGTGGCAGCCGCAGTGAGGTGCGTCTGAATCGTATCTTGCTCGCTACAAATTTCCGACCGTCATCGAGCGCCGCGACCCAGGTAGCAACGCAACTCGCCGCTCAAACTGGGGCTGAGCTGCACGCTGTTTATGTTATTGGCGACTACTTTGAGCAGATCTCGGTGATGTTTCCGGAAGGGGGTCTGACAGCGCTCACGCGCTTACGCAGGTATGTGCAGGAACGCATGGCCCAGCTGGCGCGTGAAGATGGCGCGCGCGCGATTACGCATATCGCCGAGGGCCGGCCCTATGAAGAGATCGTGAGGTTGGCAGCGGAGAAAGATGCTGACCTGATCGTCATAGGCACAAATGTCCACGCGTCGCTTTTTGGCGGAACTCCGGTACTTGGTTCGGAGATTGAACGCGTAGTGCGCAACGCGCCGTGTCCGGTCTTGTGCGTTCCAGCCAGCAAGGTACTCACGCCTTTGCCGGCTTTTGTTACTCGCCCGGTTCCCCAAATGTAGAGCAGTAGCAGGAGGCAGACGGCAGGAGGCAGAAGACGCTAGAATCGTGACAAGAAAAAAGGCAGGGATTGGATCATGATTATCCAACCCCGCCTCCTGCCGACTGCCGACTGCCAACTGCCAACTGCCGACTGCCAACTGCCGACTGCCGACTGCCGACTGCCAACTGCTTACTGGTGTTCCACCGGCAGGCCTGCGTTTTTCCAGGCATCAAAACCACCCAGCAAAGCCGCCGCGTTTTCGAATCCTTTTGTTTTGAGATTGGCCACCGCACCGGCGGACGTATGTTCGCTCGGTCAAGAGCAGTAGG
>JBOGOU010000135.1:0-1415 GCA_050748205.1 Pyrinomonadaceae bacterium
CGGCAACGTCGACGCCGATATCAAGTGACTCTAGGTCGGCCGAGAATGATGGACTGCGAACAGCTTGCTTCAATACTGTCTTGAAGTAATCTGCTTGGTCTCGCCACACAAGTTGCACCGAACGGCCGAACAAATGACTCTTGTTGTCGAAGCGAAGTTGCTGCCAGATGTCAGCTCGCAACATAATCTTAAAAGCGAGCATTGACAGTCGCGTCTCGATCTCAGTGGAGAATCCGAGCAACCCTTCCACCGCACGCGCCCGCCGGGTGCGACTCTCGGTACCTCCAAAGCCTGTATCGAGTCCGTCGAACAAGAGCAAGCGCGTCTTAGCTTGGCGCTCGTTGCAATCTTGGAGCCATCGCGCAGCGAGCAGACCCGCATCTGGATGTGCGAGCATTGCGCGAAGAGCGTCAACAACCTCTAGCTGCGCATAGCCTCCGCTACTCCTATCGAAAATTGTCAAATCGAGGGCGAATCGCTCCGGAGGTGCCACCCTGTCTTCTGGCGAGAGTCCCAAGTAGAGAGCGAGTGCGATGTAGCACGGCCAGAAAGACCGCCACGACTTCCCAGTGTTCTCGAACTCACCTTCAATAACAGAAAATCCGTCTGCACCAAGAACCCACGGATACTTAGCTAAGAAAGTTTGCGGACAGCAGATGGGAACAGGAGACGGGCTCGCGGTCTCCAGTAGCCAACGAAATAAAGCCGTCTTGCCTGTTCCCTTTCGCCCGATCACGAGCGGAACTCCAGACGAGAGTGCTTGACTTGAGACCCGCGTGATCACATAATCGAGAACAAGTGTCTCCTGCGCCTCCGCTGCGCCCGTGGAGAAATGCAGTTCATCGAGCATCTGTGACTTGTTACCCGCAGTGGCCGCGGATGGCGCATCCTCGCCAATTGGCAGCAATTGCTCAAGCCAGTCCACGATGGGTGAGTACGGGGACCAGTCTGACGGTTCGCCTGATACGGTATCACGGAAAGCGATTTCAGGAGAGTAGGACACCGCGTGAACGAGTTCTTCCGTAATGAGGGGACCGACAGTATTTGGACGTCGCTCCGCTCCAGGAGCTAGCCACTCTTCGATCCACTCAAGCGCGCGAGCCTCTACCCGCGCCGCTGATGGCCCGGGCGGTAGAGGGCTTATGAGAAAACGCGGTTCTGGAGTGAGGTCAAGGTCGTCGGAGCTTCGCCTTGAGCGTGCATTGAGAAGAGCGCGTACTAGAGCCCCGGTTCCTCTACGGGCTTGCAGATGCGGGAAGAAGCACACTACTGCTAGATCGGAGACATCGAAGAGGAGAGGTGCGTTCGCGGGGGAAATTCCGGTTCTAGCATCGAGAAGAATAATATCTGGCTCAAGCGAGGACTCGGCGGCCAGATCAAGCATTCGGTGTAATGGATTAGCTGGCTCTCGGTAC
>JBOGOU010000136.1:0-4058 GCA_050748205.1 Pyrinomonadaceae bacterium
GGTCCAGCGCCCGCCGTAAAGCGCCGCGATCAAGCTGCCCTTTCAGCCGCCAGCCGTTGGCAATGTGATAGGCCTGGCTGGCGCCGATCTGCGCCAAAAACCACAGCCGCTGCTGCGCAAACGACAACGGCAGTCGCTGCGGACGAGGCAGCGAAGCGATCTCCGGCACCTTACTGACCCCATTGTTTTCACCACGGAGCCGCTTCGCCAAAAGCAGTTGCCGGGCCGGCGAAAGCTTTGCCTTGCGCTCTAGCAAAGAAGGATTCATGTTCGGTGACTTTGTTCCGGTGATTTGCGTTTCTCAACGCCGAGCCCCGAGGGCACACAATTGCGGCCCTGGTCTCGCCAGGAAATCGAAAAACGAGAGAACTGAAAAATCTGAAGATATTTATTGGGAAAAGGCTTGACTACATCAGCGTTATGAGGCGACCGCTCTCGCCAAATTTGCTCATTGGTGTACCCGCATGTCTGCGACAGTGCAATTCAATGCGGCTCGCCGACCAATTGGTCAATATCCGCCTCGGGAGGAATTTGCTCGATTTCGTCCAAGATTGTCTCTTCGATAATGCCCGCCAACTGTTCTACGGTGGCTGCTTCAAACAGGCTACGGGCGAAGAGATCGACGCCAAATGCCGCGCGCATCCGGCTGATCAGGCGGACGACTAGCAGCGAGTGGCCACCGAGCTCGAAAAAGTTATCGTCAATCCCCACCCGCTCCAACCTCAGTACTTCGGCGAAGAGGTCGCAGAGAATCTTCTCCTGCGGCGTTCTGGGTGTCCGGTATTCCCGCTCGTGCCACTCAGGCGCTGGCAGCGCTTTACGATTGAGTTTTCCGTTCGGAGTCATCGGCAAGACATCCAAATATACGTAGGCCAATGGAACCATGTATTGGGGTAATCTAGACGAGAGATGGCCGCGCAGTTCATCGGCTCCGATCTCCTCGCCGGTATAGTAGGCCACCAGCCGCTTGCCATCTTCGCCTTCATCACGGGCAATCACCACCGCTTCACCCACTCCCGCGTGCGCTTCCAGTTTCGCCTCGATCTCTCCCAACTCAATCCGGAATCCTCGAATCTTCACCTGGAAATCATTCCGCCCTACGAATTCGAGCTGACCATCCGGGCGCCACCTCCCCAAATCTCCCGTCCGGTACATCCTCGCTCCTGCCTTCTCTGCATAAAGGTCCAGCAAAAACCTCTCCGCCGTGTGATCCGCACGGTTCAGATATCCTCGCGCTACTCCAGATCCTCCGATATAGATCTCTCCGATCACTCCCACGGGTGCGGGCTCCAGATAATTATTTAGTATGTATACTCGCGTGTTCGCGATCGGACGCCCTATATGCGCCGCGAACCCTTCCTCTCGTCTCATCGAGACCCACGTCGAGTAGGTCGTCGTCTCCGAAGGCCCGTACAGATTGCAGACCCTCTCCGCCTTCGTCTTCTCGAAAATCTCTTCCACCACCCGCCTCTTCAGCGGCTCTCCCGCGAGATTCACCACTCGCACTGTTGCCGGAACATGGCTCGCCTTCACCAACTCCGCCATCGCCGATGGCACCGTATTGATCAGCGTCACTTCCTGCGGCCGACTCTCTAATTCCAGCGCGTCGGTGACCATCCTCACTCTGCCCCCTACCGTCAGTGGCACTAAACACTCATATGCTGCCAGGTCAAAATTGAGCGACGTGGAAAATAGTGTGATCTCCAGATCTTCCTTGGTGAATGCTTGTTGCGCCCAACTGATGAAGCTGACTACATTCCGCTGCTCGATCCCAACGCCCTTCGGAGTTCCCGTTGACCCGGAGGTATAGATGACATAGGCCAGACGTTCCTCTATCGACTCAGCGCCGATTCGCTTTGGATTCGTTCCAGGGCGATCCGTCCACGTCGGCTCCGCCTCGATCAGATCCACGACCGGCACCGCTTCCTCGATGCCCGTCAACGGCTGTCGCGGATGGCCCCTCGTCAGCAGCGCAACCGGCGCGCTGTCGTCGAGCATGTAGCGCAGCCGTTCCACAGGATAAGCAGGGTCCAGCGGCACGTACGCCCCGCCTGCCTTCAACACACCGAGCAAGCCCACAACCATCTCCAAGCTGCGCTCCATACATAAGGCCACTCTCTGATCCGGCCCCACTCCCAGCTCTCGCAGATAGTGCGCCAATCGATTGGCTCGCCGATTGAGTTCTTCATAACTCAACGTAGCGTCTTGAAAAACGACCGCCACAGCATCAGGAGTCTTGGCGGCCTGCTCCTCAAACAACTCGTGCACACACCTGTCTCTCGGATACTCCGCCTCAGTCGCGTTCCACTCATATAACAACTGACAACGCTCCGCTTCAGGCAACACTTCCAAGGCACTCAATGGTCGGAAGGGCTGACTGTCCAGCGCTGTCACCAGAGATTCCAGCGCCATCTGAATGTACTGACATACTCGATGCGCATCTACCGGAGTATCTACTTCCGCCCTTATTGTAAAAATTTCGCCCAGATCATCCACGGAGAGCGCTACAGGGTAATTGGTGCGCCCATAACGGTACATCCCCTGAATGCCTTCCCATGCCCGCGCCTTCTCTTCCGAGATCGCTTGCCCACTCCCAGCGCTGTGCCGATAGTTGAGCAGCGACGTAAACAACGGCGCTGGCGCCGGCACCCCGCTGCACCTCTGCGCCAAAGCAAGCGACGCGTGCTCGTGACGCATCAACTCTCCCAACTGCCTCTGCGCTCCTCTCACAATCTCTTCGGCCCCCTGCTCTCCTACTCGTATCCTCATCGGCAGCGTGTTCATGAATAATCCCATCCCCTGTTCGGCTCCTTCTCCGCCTTGCATGCGCCCGAACAGCACCGTCCCGAATACCACGTCCTCTCGTCCAGATGTTCGCGCCGCCACCTGCGCCCAGGCCACGTGCCACAAACTCGCCGCGCTCACTCCAAGCTTGCGGGCTCGTTCGCGGATCCTATTCCCCAGCCCTGTCTCCACTTTCACATATGCTTTTGTGATCCCCGTCCCATCTCCCTGCACGTTCAACAACCCGAACGGTGCCGTCGGCTCCTCCACGTCTCCCAGCAACTCCCGGAAATAGCCTTCGTGCTCCTCCCGGCTGATCCCCAACCGCGCCTGCGCCACCAGGTTGCGGAACGGCTGCGGCGCTGGAAGGAGATCTTCTCTGCCCAGCAGATATGCCTCCATCTCCTCCTGCATCGCCTTCGTCGTGACGTGATCTCCGATCAGATGATGCTGTAACAACATCATCAGCCAGCGCCCCTTTTCCTCATCCTCCGCGATCACCACCCGCAACATGGGCGCACGCCGCACATCCATCCGGTACGACCGCGGGTTGTAGCGCTCGCGCAACTGCGCCGGCCCGTCGCTCGCTCCAACCTCAAGCTCCACTTCTTCGACCGGCAATACGGCCTTTCGCCATACCACCTGCACCGGCTCCGCCAGCCCTTCCCACACCACTCCTGTCCGCAGGATGTCGTGACGCTCAATCACCGCCTGCATCGCCTCCAGGTAGCTTTCCAAACGCTGGCGGCTGTCAAAACTGTACAAGCCGCCCAATATGTAAGGATCGCTCTCGCCTTCCATCAGGTGGTGAAAGAGTATCCCCTCCTGCAAGGGGGCCAGCGGGTAGATGTCCTGCACGTTGGCCGCTCCACCCGGCACGCCTTTGACAATCCTCTCAATTTCGTCTGACGTGAGCTGTACCAACGGCAGCATCTCGGGCGTGATCACTTCGCACTCGGGTTGAATTCCATTGGGAGGAACTTCAACAGGATTGGTTTTTGGAGCAATTTCAGCGGCCAGTTCAGCCAGCACCGGCGTCGTAAACAGCGCCCTCACATCCACGTTCAACCCAGCCCGCCGTAGTTGAGAGACAACGCGTATTACCAGCAACGAGTGTCCACCCAGCTCAAAGAAGTTGTCGTGACGACCCACTCGTTCCAGCTTCAGCACATCCGCCCAGATCTCCGCCACCGCCCGCTCGATCTCCCCGTCTGGCTCATCGTAAGCTCGCGCTCCATAGGCCTCGGTCTCCGGAGCCGGCAGCGCCTTCCGGT
>JBOGOU010000137.1:0-2153 GCA_050748205.1 Pyrinomonadaceae bacterium
GCTTCAATGGCTTGCTACGCGCCACAAATATTCGGCGGCCTTCAAGCGGCTGAAGCTTGCGCTAAATACTCCAGCAAAGCCGCCTACTGGGAGATGCTCACCAACGGCGCCGACTCAGTCTTAATAACAGAATTCCTCGAAGAAGAAGATCGCCGCCAGGCCCAAGCTCTGAGAATCTTTCTCGGCAATCCATTCGATAGCGATCGATCACCGGCAATGACCCTACCCGCTCAACACAGGATTGCCGGCATCAATCAACAGTCGCAATAATTTCAAACGACAAAACAAACGGGCCGCCAATAAAATCGAAAACGCTTTTTGACCCTGAGAACCTTGCTATCCAAAATCAACCAATGTACGACTTAACAAACATCCCCGGACAACACGGAGATCTGACTCACAGTAGAGATGAATACGGTGAGTATGGATCTGTCTTCGCTTCCGACGAAGACCGCCGCACCCCACCTCCGCTCGATTTCAATCCCAATCCCGCGCTTGAGCAGACCGCCAATCTCCGCTCTAATTCAACCTCTCGCGTCACCCATCGCGTAAAACCCAAACCCTAAGAACCGGCAACATTCGTCCTCCAAGCCGAATCCAACGCGACTCGCGGCTTTCGATAAAGCACGCAACTCCCCCTTGCAAAAAATTCAATCTGCCTTACGAAACCACTGTGGCCCATGACCGCCCGGCGTTTCGCCGCGGCAATGCATTGATCCAATCACAATCATGCCAGCTTGAAATTCGCCTTTTCCCGCTTCATCAAATCCGAAAGCCCCGGCAAATTCAGGCGGACGGCAAACTAAGCATTCAAAGACTGCAAATAGTCAGAAACCAGATTGGATTTCCAAACGCCTAAACGGAATCATCAAAATTCAAATGCAACAAACCGACATAACCGCTGACCACGCCTCCACTCTAGGCGTCCTGGTAAACACCGACCGCATCCGGTCGTCAATCAAAAGGCTTTTTCATAACCGAATTGACGAAGTCGTGTCGGAAATTGTCCAAAATTGCCAGAGAGCTGGCGCCAAAAACGTCGACATTGTCACTACCGAGAACTCCTTTACTATTCAAGATAACGGACATGGCCTGCTCGGCGGGATAGACGGATTCCACACCCTCCTCAAGCTCGCAGAATCCAACTTCGACAATAATACAATCGAAGACCAGGACCCCATGGGCGTAGGCATCGTTAGCTTGCTAACCCACGATCAAATCAGTGAGGTCACCTTCAGCTCCGGAACTCTTGAGCTTACTCTCGACACAAAGAAATGGTGGAACGAGCCGGATTACTACTCAGTTTGGTATCAACGACTGACCGCGCTCGACCATCCGATCGCAGGCCTTCGCATCTCTGCGAAATGCGCTCCAGAACTCGTTAGCGCCATCCAGCTAGCCCTGCAACCCAAGGACGTTCTCTACACTTACTCAGACGAAATATTCAAGAGCGCCAGCCCCGCCCAAGGATATGAAGGCATCCTCACCATCACTCTCAACTCTAAAAACGTTCGCACTTCATTACCTGCCTGGACCAAGCTTCAAGATAAACTCATCTCTACCACCTATCTCGGCTCCAAGCTCACAATCGGCTACAACGACTCCTGCCGGCGCTCGAGTATCCTCTGGTACGGACAATTAATATCGCTGCGCGGCTTAAACAATTCCTTTGACTTTCACCTGGAAGTAGTTTCCGGAAGACCCTGCAACCCGCTTTCCCCGTCTCGCACCGGCATCATTCAAGACGCTGCCTACAACGATCTGCTTGCCTTCATCAAAGACCAGATATGCGACTTCATCTTCGATGAAAAGAATCGGGCCAAAATCAAACCAGCGCACGTCGAGGCCTGCTTCCGATTGGACAACGCTCGCGCAACCACTAACTGCCCCTACATAGTCGCCGAGGACATCCAAACAAACGAGAGTCCGAACTCATTGGAAGATCTCAACTCACCTGGAGATCTGAACCATCCAAACACTCGGACCCTTTTCACATATGATGATGCGCCTCTCCTATTGAACGAAGGAGTGTCGATTCAACGCTCCACGAAAGTCGAAGAGGCCTTTTACGGACTGCCATCCTTTCTCCCGGAAATCGAGCCCGCCTTTACACTGCGATATGGAGACCAAACCAGGCTGAATATCGGAAATCT
>JBOGOU010000138.1:0-1367 GCA_050748205.1 Pyrinomonadaceae bacterium
TCTTGCCCGGGCTTGATGATGTTACGACTCAGTTTGCTTCGCGTCGTATTGGCCAGACAACGGTTTGGAGTCATACGACGGTGGATGGTAAGGGAAAGAAATTGGATAACGAGCGGCAGTCGGAGACGGGCCGGGCGTTGATGGATCCAACGGAAGTTCGGCAGATGGTTAAGCATCAGCAGTGCGTGGTGGTGATAGATACTTCTCCGCCGATTAAGGCTGGTTATCCACCTTATGCTGTCTTGAGGCAACGTGCTATTGCGGTTGAGTACGGGGAGCCGAAGCTCGTGTCATTGTTGCAAGCTGAAGAAGCGTTTTTGAAGGTCATTGCTCAAAGGATGGAGGCGGAGTTCCGAAAGAAAGAACTGGAGGAGGCTGCGAAGCAATTGGAGGCCGGAGAAGGTGGCGAGCCGGCGAATGGTGCTGGTGGACCTGTGAGGGAGGGTTTGGACGGGATGCCGCCGTTATTGCCCGAGACAATTGATGGAGGATTGAACTACCAGGCTGATGGCAGCAGCGTGCCGTCGGTCGCGATAGTAGGGGCTACGACTCAGGTTGGTGATGCTGGGGCTTCTATTGGCACGGCAGGTAGCAAGGAGGTTGGTGCGCGGGCGAGGACTGGGACAGATCGTACTGATACTAAAGGCCGTCGCGCGAAGGTCGTGACTTTGGCAAATCCTAATCAAGCAATCCTATCTTTTTCGGATCAGGCTGTTGAGGAAGCATTTGTTGGGTCGGTTACAGCAGTTGTTGGCAGGCAGCGTCCCGGGGATTCAGTTCGAATATTTCCAGTAAGGAAAACTGGACCAGGGAATACTCCTTTATCTGATGATGCAATCTTGAATAGTGGGCCTGTGGGTGAGGTAGGCGCGCATCACGATAGTTTGCGATAACACTTTTGAAGAGAAGCAGGAGAGAGGTTATTAAGTCATGTTTGAAGGCGCCAGAAAACAGAAGTTCAAGATAACGTTCGTTATTCTTGGGGTGTCGGTCATTGTTTTGGTTATTAGTTTTGCGTATGGCACCTGGGCAAGGACGCAGCGCGAAAAGGAAATGGTGCCGCGACTGGCAGCCGATAGCATGATGAAGGCGCTGAGACAGTATCAACGCCAGACGGGCCAGTTTCCGGATGACTTTGGTGCGCTCGAGGAGCGAATTTGGAAACACTCAAAAAATCCTGATTTTGGGCCCAGCAAGCGGACGCTTACAGTTGCGAATTATTACTATGTTTATGCCAAGACTGATCCCTTGACTTGCACAATATGGGCAATCCCCTCGGGGCCGAGGCGGGAAGAGGGTTCCGCGCATTTTCTTGTTATCACGCCTGAAGTCATTCGGAGATGGAAGGGCCCGGCACTGTCAAAGGG
>JBOGOU010000139.1:0-17309 GCA_050748205.1 Pyrinomonadaceae bacterium
GGAATAAGCACCCCTGAGAGATTTTTTGTAAGCCACCATTTGAGCTGGTTAATTTGCCCTCCTCCTCCAGGTACGTCGATGCCAACGTTAGACACGACTATCAGTGAACATTCCGAGTTTGGTAGCGGCGCACTAAGCTGTTGATTGAGCCCTTCGTCGGAGACAATGATGGAATTCGCAACCTCACCTTCATAAGCGCGCCACATATAAGTGTCCAACACATCGATGTTGAGGCCGGGACACGGAACACTGTAATGCCAACGCACAACTTCAGGACCGTGAAAACCAGACCAATCCCGTACATTTTTGAAAACATCAACGTCAGGAAGTCCGGTGCGTCTTGAAATTTCGGCGAGAGGCGCAGCAGGAGAACGTGTTCCGGCGATTTCAGCTTCCGACCACGCGACTATGGCATCGAGCAGCGCCTTTCCTGGGCCGCCCGCTTCGAACCGTTCGGGCGTGTTACCCCAACCCTGGCAGAGTGCGTAAGCAGCGAGTGCGTTTTGGTAGATACGGCGACCCATCGGTGTGCCTAGCACTGACTCGACCCAGTTAGCGGTAAGGTTCCAACTGTTGGACAATTCGTGATCGTCGAAAATCATGTAAGTCGCCACATTCGCGAGCGCACGGCGAACGGCAGGCAGGGTGCCACGGAAGTCGAATGTGCCGCGTTGATAATCAAGATCATCTGGCCAGAGGGGTGGGGCAAAAGTAAGCAGATAAAGTACGATAGTCTCGCCCAGACTGAACAATTGACGCAGGTCTGCTCCGGGGCTGCTGAGCCCGCAAGCTATGAGACTCACTGCCGACCTGTCTCCCGAAAACTCGCTAAACCTGGTAAAGAGGCCCGTGTCAGTCACAACCAGCGATTCATCCCAGCCAAGGAGAGTCGGACCCGCCTCCAGGATCATCTCGGAGAGTTTGCGCTCGCAGCCATCGTTATAAATGTTATCACCGGTCAGGAAGAGCATGTGCGGGCGCTTTTCGCCTTTAGTGAACACTTCTCGCAGCATATGGTCGGCTGCTTCGAGGGCGTCGTTATGTGGACCGGAGACTTTGCGGCATGAACCATGGAGAATACGAAGATCGTCGAGCGCGTTG
Source organism: Pyrinomonadaceae bacterium (assembly GCA_050748205.1). Lineage (GTDB taxonomy): Bacteria > Acidobacteriota > Blastocatellia > Pyrinomonadales > Pyrinomonadaceae > PSRF01. Next base: position 1,102 of record JBOGOU010000139.1, read on the forward strand.
GGTGGCAGAACAAAGCTCGGACGCGTTGGTCCTCCATCAACAGTGTACGTCAGCGCGTGTTGAGCTTCGTCTTCGGCGACTGCCGCGATGTTGGACGTTGAAACTATACGTGGACCAAACAGGTCAGCGCCGCTCTGGATGTCGTCGGCGCCTCCAAGGTGATCGAAGAACAGGTTGTACTGGTAGGTCGTGCCGGCGGTGAAGGGATTAGTGGGCCGAGCAGTCACGCACGCGATGTGGAGATTTACCCCGATTGCTGCTGTATCGGCCGCTCGGCTCGCGACGAGCTGGCCTTGCGGTGGATCGCCATCGTAAATCTCCAGCCGGATATGGCGACGCCGCCTCAGCGCGACCCATATCGTGGCACCCGCCGGCTCCACGCGGCGAACAATTGGACCAGCGAGAACCAGCGGTAGTGTATCGAGCCGGTCTTTGAGTTTTGTGAAGCTCATAACGATTCGATTGGACCCGCGATTCGCGCTCAGCGGAAGTGATGCAGTAAGGAATCGTTAATGAAACGCTAGTAGAGAGTTCTTCACCGGGAGTTGCACCCGGGATCTCGTCGATGATGATAAGGACATCATCCAACGGACGCGATGGTTGATTGTTTCGCAGGACGTGAATGGATGTATCCTCACTTTCTCATTCGCCCTCGCCCTTCTGTCGAGTACCCCGCCGAGGTCAGACCTGCAAAATTGCAATTCGTCTGATTTGAAGACAAGGCCCAGGGATTCGTGTGGAGCGACACTTCAATAACGGCGGCGATCTCCTCCTCCTGATCGCCAGGGAACCGGGAAGACTGCTCAGATAGTTTCCCCATCGGTGCCACCGACGCGCCACTCTGTTTCTTTCTCACAATCTGGTCGCCGTTGCTTTCCCCTCTCGGACCGGAAGTAAGCCAACTTCCTGCAATGATCCCCGGAGCATCGCGGCTCCGGCCTCATTTACCACCTTTCTAGACCCTAAGTCCCACATTAGATTGCACCCCTAACGAGGGAGGATTCTTCCCCAAGTGCGAGCCGGAGTCAAGCTGGAAGGAACTGCTCAAACTTGTTTCGGCGAGCTCGTCGGGAAGAATCTGTTGTACGAAACCGCTAGCCCCTATGGGGTTTGTTCGCCAAACAATGCGAGGTCTTATGCATGGGCTGATCCTAGTTAGCATAAAAACTTCTTAGGAGAACGTATGAGCAAGTTGGCGTGGGCACAAGATATAAAGGACTGCAACATTCTGAAATCAGGCTCGCTGACTCTTGTGGCAAATTTGTGACGTGAATACGGGCAAACAGGTGTGAATGGCTGTTACTAGATGAACTCCGAAGCGGCTGCAACCTGTGTAAAATGTTAATAGATCGTAAGAGCCGTGGCTGGATGGAATCGCGTTTACCGCTCTTTTAACCAGTGGGTCGTAGGTTCGAGTCCTGCTCGGCTCACCACTTTTCCTAAGAACACCAAGAGCGGTTGGCTATGAGGCCAGCCGCATTTTCGTTTGTGGCAAATTTGAAACAGTGATTACAGTGAGGCCAAATTGAAATACGAGTGATCAAGAGTTCATTTAGTATACTCATTCCCTTTGCGGGGATTTACTGATCCTCTATCGGATCATTCCTAAGCTCAACCCTATGCATGTGCAACCCTTCGAGATTCGAATCCCTGAAGCCACGCTGCAAGACTTGAAGCGCCGTTTGGCTCGCACTCGATGGATCGATGAGATTGTGGGCTCAGACTGGGCCTACGGTGCCAAGCTGTCCTACGTGAAGGAACTCAAGGACTACTGGCAAAACCATTTTGACTGGCGAGCTCAGGAGGAAACTATCAATTCGTTCGCCAACTTCCGCGTTGAAGTTGACGGCTTCGGGATTCATTTCATACATGAGCGTGGCAAGGGACCGGCACCATTCCCGTTGATTATCACACATGGTTGGCCCGGCTCTTTTGTAGAGATGTTGAAGCTTATCCCGCTACTCACTGATCCTGTCCGCTATGGCGCGGACGCGTCTGACGCGTTTGATGTCGTGATTCCCTCTATGCCAGGCTTCGGCTTTTCCGATCGATCCGCCCAGCCCGGAATGAATGTTTGGCGCATCGCCGATCTCTGGGCGGAATTGATGTCCGGACTCGGCTACGAACAGTTCGGCGCTCAGGGAGGCGATTTCGGTGCTGGCGTGAGCACGATCCTGGGATTGAACTATCCGGCGCGGCTGACCGGCATTCATCTGAACTACATCCCCGGTTCGTATCGGCCTGACCTCAGTCCCGGCACGGCTGATCTGTCGGAAGCAGAGCAGCAATTCATGCGGGATGCCGACACCTGGTATGAGCTTGAAGGCGGATATTCGCACCAGCAAAGAACAAAGCCGCAGACGCTGGCCTACGGTTTGAACGATTCTCCGGCGGGTCTGATGGCCTGGATCGTCGAAAAGTTTCAGGCTTGGGCGGATTGCGCGGGCGAGGTCGAGCGGCGCTTCACGAAAGATGAATTGTTGATCAACGTGATGATTTACTGGGTGACGGAGACCATTAGTTCGTCAATGCGATTGTATTACGAAGGCCGCCTGGCGCCGTTGCATTTTCAGCCGAAGCAGTTCGTGAGTGTGCCTTGTGGGATCGCCCATTTCCCACTGGAAGCGCCGTTCCCGCCGCGCTGCTGGATCGAACGCGGTTACAACGTGCAACGCTGGACGGAGATGCCGCAGGGCGGACACTTCGCCGCGCTGGAAGAGCCGCAATTACTTGCAGAAGACATTCGCGCTTTTTTCCGGCCTCTGCGCGAGTTGCATCAACATAGTCATTTCCAATTACCAATCAGAATAAACGGCGCCCAGTAGTACGGATGGGCGAAAGGAAGTTTTGGATCAGGGGTGAAGACCGGCTGATTAGCTCCATGTTCCGGCTTAACGCCAGCCACGATCTCTGCGCGATTCGTTTTCTCATCTTGGCGCCCGCTCTTGTCAACTTTAGTTTTCGCCCCGCCCGCTCCCTTACCAGTCAGCAGCTCCAGCTGCGCTTGCCGAAGTGCCTCGGCCTTGGCCCAATCCGGATTCGCCTCACGCAGGCGATAGAACTCGCGCATGAGCAGTTGCGTGCTCTCGTCAGCCACTGGCCAGAGGGTTGCCAGCACGGCTTTGGCTCCCTGCCTTTGCGCCAGCACGCCAAATCCCTCAACCTCTTTGCCGCTGGCGCCCGCTCCACCCGTTGCCGTGTCACAGGCCGAAAGCGTAAGAAGATCCACGCCGCTGAAAACATTAGGAAGACTTTTGATTTGTGCCAAAGTCAAATGTGAGCCATCGCCCAACAGCAAAAATGAATCGACCTCATTGCCGGGTTTGAACGAAAAATGACTGGCTATATGCACCACGGGATAACGTTGCCGCAGCGCGGCCTGCATCGCCGTGGCCGTAAACGCTTCGTCCAACATTACCTTTCCTGCCAGAACACCTCCCCTTGTTTGCCCTGTAGCGTTTTCTTCGCGAATGATTCCGTCGAGCTCTTCTCTCACGCCCGGCAGCGCGTTGAAACCCGGCTGCGCTTTCGAGACTCCAAACCCCAGTGCTTTCCACTTTGAGCTGACCGCATCCTTCAAGCGCGACTGGCTGGCCGGAGTGAAAACCACATTGCGATAACTCTCAACCAGATACTTCTGCCGATCATGAAGCGCCCCCACCGGGAGGTAGCGCAACACCCCATCCAGCGACCACATCAACGTCTGCGCTTTGGCCTGTTGCAGATCCCTGGCGAGTTCAGAACCAATCAGAATCTTGTAGAGTTCCTGTGCCAAAGGTCGTGGATCTGCACGCGGGTTCTGCAAGGCTTCGCGAAGTGCGAGCACCTTGCGATTCAGATCGGCGGCTCCGATCGAAGTCTGATATGCCTTCTGGACCTCGGGTGTGACCAGGATCACCCGGTACTTGTCCTCGCCCACTACTGTGTAGAGTGCCACGGCTCCCGGTCCCAAATCGCGCAACGTTTCCATTAAGCCCTGCGACTCGCGCAGTTGAAATACTTTCTCACTGCCTTTAGCCGATTCGCTAAAAGTTTTATCGATGTCATCGAGAAACTTCTGGAAGGCTCGATTCGCGATCGCCAGGTCCTCTTCGAGCTTCGCGAGGCGTTGGTCTTCCTCCGCTGTTCTGGCCTGCTTCTCGCGCAGTTGGCCGTACTCAGCTCCAATTGCCGTTACTCGATCCGCGATCTCACGATAACGCCTCTCAAGCAAAACTTCTTCGGAACTTAGTTCGGCATGAACCGTCAGGGATGATGCTTCAATGCCATCGCGTCTGACAAACTCAAAATATTCTTCCTCCTTGAGCATCTGCAGAACTTGCTGGGCCTCCGGAAGACGACCGGTGGCTATCAGCAGGTCTGCGAGTGTGCGATAGGTGTCTTCCCGGCTCCGCAGGAAAGTCTTCTGTAACTCCTTTTCAAACCCGCGGATATTTGAGCGGATCTGCTGCAGGAGATTGACAGCCCGTTTGCCATAGAAAACAGCCGGTCCGGCACTCCGGAGCCGCCAGAGATGCATCAAATTGTTTAGCGTATTTGCCTCACCAATCAGATCACCTGTCGCTTCGTGCAGTGGCAGTGCCTGATGGTAGTGTTCCAACGCTCGCTGCTGGTCGCCCAGAGCCTCATAGACAAATCCAACATTGCTAAGCGTGATAGCTTCGCCTCGTCGGTCGCCTATTACTCTGTCAATCTCCAATACAAGCCGGTAATGTTCCAGGGCCTTCTGACTTTCGCCGGTGGAGTTGTAGACGGTCCCCAGGTTATTCAACGCAACGGCTTCACCACGCCGATCAGAAATCTCCCTGCAGAGCGCCAGCGCCTGGTTATAAAACCCTAAGGCCTTCTGCTTATCTCCGAGAGCGTTGTGGACAGCGCCGATGTTATTCAGCGCCGCGGCTTCACCCTGGCGATCACCGGTAGCACGCAAGACTGTTAGGGCTTGGGCATAGAATTCCAGCGCCGACTGTTTGTCGCCAAGCACACTGTTTAAAGAACCAATGTTGTTCAGCGTTCCGGCTTCGCCGGCGCGATTAGCTGTAGCTCTATAAAGGGTGAGCGCATCTTTGTAGAACTCGAGCGCCTGCTTTTTGTCTCCCAGTTCGTCGTACACGGCAGCCAGGTTGTTGAGCGTATTCGCTTCTCCGCCACGATCACCGACAGCGCGTCGAAGTAGAAGTGACTGGCCGTAAAGCTCGAGAGCTTTGTTTCTTTCTCCAAGAGAATCGTAGACACTGCCCAGGTTGTTTAAAGTAACGGCCTCGCCACGGCGATCACCGAGAAGCTTCTGAAGTTGTAGTGCCTGCTGGTAAAACTCGACCGCCTTCCGTCTCTCACCCGCAGCGTTATAGAGATAACCGATGTTATTAAGCGCCCCGGCCGTGCTGCTTTGATCGCCGATAGCTCTGTAGAGAGTCAGCGCTTGTTCATAAGAGGCTCGCGCCTTTGGCTTGTCTCCCAATTGGTCGTAGATCGCGCCCATGTTGTTAATCGCGTCGGCCTCACCGCTGCGATCGCCGCTGGCGCGGAAGATCGGGAGCGCCTGATTCAGACAGTCGAGCGCCTTTTGCCGGTCACCCAGTCCGTAGTACACGGCAGCCAAATTGTTCAGCGTAGACGCTTCACCGCTGGAATCATTGCTGGCGCGGTAAGTGCTTAGCGCTTGCTGATAAGAATCCAACGCCTTCTGATTTTCGCCGATAAGCTGATAAGAAAAACCAAGGTTGTTTAGCGTGAGAGCTTCTCCGCCCCGATCGCCGATCGAACGATAGAGTTGGAGCGCCTCCTGGTATTTCTCAATGGCTTTTTGCAGCGACTCGGCAGAGCGCTGTTTGCTGAGTTGTTGTGCTTGAGCGAAAGCCTGGCGGGCGGCTTCGGCTTTTGACTCGCGCGTTGGTTCTTGATTTGGCTGGCCAGCAGGTTCTTGATTTCGTGTCGGAGCCCGGAAATACACCGGCGCCGAGCTGACAGCTGCTGAAAGAACCACCAGCAGCGCGGTAATTCTAGTAGCAATAATCGAAATCCTGGACATTGGTATTGATCCAGGTGAAGAGTTTAAGTTAAACCGAGTAAGATCTGCGGCGTTGAATACTGCTGGTTCCGCGCGCGCATAATGCTTACTGCTTTGCGACAATCAGCGGATGCGCCTCGAGCTCCCGGCGATAGAAGACGCGCGGCCGTTGCACGTTTCGTTTCTCAGGATCGGTGTTTTCATCGTCCCCCAACGCGAACACCAACTCCGCGCCTCTCTGACCTTGGCCGCCAGCCTGCCAGTTCTCGAGGTTGCGCTTCTTCATCTCTTCTGTCTGCATGAGTGGCACCTGCTCTACCGCGTAGTTCATCCACTCTCGTTCGCTGATCTTGCCTTCATCGTACGCCCTGGCCTTGCTTAGTCCTTCTAACAAAGCAAAAGTCAAAAGCCCATGCTCGATCTTCTGGCCGACTTGCGAGCGCGATACTTCCTTAGCCGCCTGATAGCTTTGCGCCGCTGTCAGAATGTACATACCTTTGTCATAGGCAAGCTGAGCCAATCCTTTCGAGTTCATTGGCCCGCGTCCCTCTTTCTCACCGCCTAACGCTTGCCCGCTTTGACATGCGTCAATCACCATTACCAGCTTGCCTGCACCTACCATCTCCAGTAGTTCATTCAATTCAGCATCCGAAACGCTACTCGCCTTCAGTTGCTCTTCGCTTCCGGCGATGAAGTCATGCGGCAGCAAAAAGAAGTGTTGGTCTCTTGCTGTCCCATGGCCGGCAGAATAGATAATCAACGCGTCTTCGGGATCAGCCTTTTTGATCTTTTCCATTTCTTGTTTCAGCGCGGGTGCAGCATCGCTGGGCACGGATACTCGCGGACCGTCGGCAAAGCGTTGCAGCGCAAGCATGAGGTTGCTTTTAGTTGCCTCTTCATCAATCAGTGAGATCATCTCCGTCCGAGCGTAATTGCCAAGCTTGGCTTGCTGAACTTCAAGCATCTTACTTATCTCATCGACGTCGGCAACAGCAAATCTGAGGTCGTGACCAGCGCTAGCGTACTTGTCGACGCCGATGGCCAGAACATACAGCGTACCAGTGCGCTTCAAGGTGTCTGCTCCACTGACGACGAGCGAAGCATCACTGCTCTTGATGTTATCGTGATTGAAAGCGTAGGCCGTCAGCCGGTTCTCGCCGGCGACAATTGGAATTTGAGCTTGCAGTGTGAGACTACTTTGTCCCTTCAGCACATCACCGTGCCACACCTTTACCAGAGAGCCGTTGCGAAACAATCGCACATCCTGCGCGCCTGCGGGAGCTTGAGAGACATCAATCTTCACGATCAAGTTACGCGTCGTGAGCGTCGCGCCCGGCTGAGCATCAGCCAACGATAATTTCAACTGCGGCGGCCGGCGATCTTTCTGTGAAATGTCCGTCGGCGCCTTCGGGTTCTTACGGACAAAGAGGTCCGCGAGCAAACCCGGGTAATAGAAGTCACTAAAGAACGCTTCGACTGAAGCATAGTTGAAAGTATTGTTGTTGAATCGCCAGATGATGTTGTTCCATCCGCCGGGCGAGCCATCGAAGAGGCCATCGGGTGTGACGACGATCCAGTCATCTTTGTCCAGCGAGATGAGCGTCGCAATAGGCTTGTCGTTTTCCGGTAGCCAGAGGTTAATTGTTCCGTCGACACTGGCGCTTGCAATCAACTTTCCGTCAGGACTGAAAGCGATTGAACGGACCTCACTGGTATGGCCTGCCAATTTGCGCTTTTGCTTCCCCGTTCTGGTCTGCCACAACTTGATCGTACCGTCAGAACTGCCCCCGGCAAGCACTTTCCCGTCCTTGCTGAACGCAATTCCGTGTGGACCGGCAGCTTCGAACGTGCGGATCGTCCTGCCTGTCATTACGTCTCGCAGTTCGATCGTCCCCTTTTCGTTGCTGCTGGCAATCATCGTCCCGTCAGGACTGAACGCAACTGAGTAGACTTCGTAAGACTTGTCTGAGAGAGAACGCAATTGATCGCCAGTCGCCGCATCCCACAGCCTGGTCGTTCTGTCCAGGCTACCGCTAGCAACCATTTTGCCGTTGGGACTGAAAGCGATTGACACAACCGCTTCAGTGTGGCCTGTCAGAGTACGCTGTTGCTGGCCGGTGGCCGCCTCCCAAAGCTTGATCGTACGATCAAGGCTACCACTCGCAATGACTTTTCCATCGGGACTGAAAGCGGCGTCCAACACCCTGTCGCGATGACCAGTAAGAATGCCAACTTGCTTGCCGGTTGCGGTGTCCCATAGCTTGATGGTTTTGTCCGCGCTGCCGCTCGCAATGACTTTCGCGCCGGGGCTGAAGGAAACCGAAGATACCGTGTCGGTGTGGCCAGAGAGCGAGCGAAATTGATTGCCGGTCGCGGTGTCCCACAGCTTGATCTTACCGTCGAAGCTGCCGCTGGCAATCATTTTGCCATCCGGACTGAAAACAACCGCCAGGACTGGATTCGTATGACCGGTGAGAGAAAGAAGTTGATTTCCGGAGGACACGTCCCATAACTTGATCGTGTGGTCGTTGTTGGCGCTGGCAATCATCTTGCCGTCCGGACTGAAAGCGACCGACCTGACCATGGCAGTATGACCCACAAAAGAGCGAAGCTGCTTGCCGCTCGCAGCATCCCATAGCCTGACGGTATTTCCTCCTCCACTGACAATTAGTTTCCCATCGGGACTGACGGCTACTGAAGTGACCACATTTTCATCGCCGATCAAGGCGCGAAGCTGCGCGCCCGTTTCCGCACTCCATAGTTTGATTGTGTGATCAGCGCTACCGCTTACTATCACTTTACCATCCGGACTAAATGCGACTGAATTGACTTGACCGAAGTGCTGGAGTTCGCTCAGTTCCTTGCCGGTCGTCGCGTCCCATAACTGGATCAACAGCTCGCTACCACAGGCAATCATTTTTCCGTCGGGACTGAAAGCCAACGAGAAGACTCCGTTCCCTACGTCGAGGGAACGCAGTTGGGCACCGGTCACCACGTTCCATAGATTGATTTTCCCGTCGAGGCTGCCGCCCGCAATGATTTTGCTGTCAGGACTGAAGGCGACGGCGCCGTAAGAGTCTGCGAACGAACGAAGTTGTTGGCCGGTTGCCGCGTCCCATAGCTTTATCGTCTGGTCCTCACTAGCGCTCGCAATCAGTTTCCCGTCAGGGCTGAAAGCGAGTGAATTGATAAAGTCGGTATGTCCGTTCTGCACGACGAGTTCTGGTTTCTGCGCCAAACCAATCACCCAAACCATCAAGCAAAAACACAGACAAACTGAAAGTTGAATTGATCGCTTCACGACTATGTCACAGTTTCCGGACGGCTTCTTTGACCGCCTCGAGGATCTTTGCCGCGAGGCCGCTTACATCCTCTTTGGTGCCGCTAACCCGAAAGCTGGAAATTGTCACGCCATCGCGTCGCAGCGAAAGCTTCACCGTTACCGTTTGTCCTTCCACCGTGTAAGTGCCTGTGGGACGAAGGGCGCCGGGAAACTCTTCATCGTCGACAAAGAGCAGGACCGCATTCTCGCCAACCCCTGCAATGAAGGTTTCATCACGCAAACGCGCGCGCAGGACTCTCATCAGGTCAAGCGTGTCGTCGCCCACTTCCGCATCCAGAAACCGTGGCCGCAGAATCATGGGCCGGGGCGTGGAGAGGGTGATTCTCTGCTTGTCCTCGCGCTTCAACTGGCCCACTTCGAAGCTGTCGTCCTTCGGCGCAAAGATAATCGGCTTCTGAATGCCGCCGACGTTCTTTGCCAGTTGCTCCACCTCATCGCGGGCGAATTGAAATAGCTTGCTTACGTCAACAAATTCGTCGTTGCGCAGTGCCGCGCCCTTCATCCCTTTCAACAGCGCATAGGTCAGCAGGCCCTGCCCATACTGGCTGGCTTCGTACGAGACCGCATCCGCCGCGCTGCCCATCAAAATGTAAGATCCCGTGCGGTCCTTGGCCCGGTCGATGGCCCGGATCGCGTCCCCCGAAGCCTCGCGTTTATCCACCAGCTTAAGCTGGGCCTGCGCCGCTCCGGCCGCGCAGGTGTCGAGCATTAACACTTGCTTGAGTGCCGGTATCTGCTTGATCCACTCCACCAGTTCTTCGCTGGTGATCGTTGTTTGTTGGCGCACTGCTGAATCCGCGAGCACTGCGGTATCGGTGGTACGCGCTTCCTGCGTTAAATAACAGTAGGTGTCGCTGCCGCGCTGCAGAGTGATCCCATGGCCAGCCAAGTAGACAATCAGAATATCCGTAGGCTTGGCCCGCGCCCGCACCGCGGCAAACGCTTTAGTGAAATTGTCTTTGGTGGGGGGAATGGAGCGTGAGTCTTCCGTCGTGCTCAAGAGAGTTAGATGAACCCTTTCAGCGCCAAAGAGCCGCTTTGCTCCCAGCTCTATGGCGTTGGCTACATCAACGGCATCTTTGGCGGCAAAGTTCAGGTTCAGGTGCGCGCCTGCATAGTTTGAGATGCCGCCAACGATGGCAAATACCTCAGGCGCGGCTGTGCTGGCGGCGCCCGCCGGCTTCCAGGCTAGTGGCGCGCTGCGGCTGGAAATATAGTTCTCGACATTCCAGGCAACGACGCGCACTTCGTTGTCTTTTCCCGTTACCGTGCTGGTTGCCTTCAAGAGATCAATGTTCAGCGTCGCCTGCGGAATATTCGGGTTCTTTTTCAACTTCTCGTCGCGCGCGTCCGCGAGAAACTCCTTGCCATTGAGAAAGACTTGAACGCGGCCGATGCCGCCGCCGCGATTCGTGAGGGTGACCGTCAGGCTGCTACTGCCTTTGGCAGGAACCTCATACTTGACGTCGGGATTGAGCTTTGGGTTCTCAAACTTGCTTACATCGCGCAAAGGCTCTTTGTTAAAGCCCAGGAGTTTCGCGAGCAAGCCGGGTTCGTAATAACGCTCCTTAAGCTGCGATAGCACGATGGGCTCGTTGTTTACAACCCAGTGCAAGCCCTCGACCTTGCCTCCGTTCGAAGCATCGAATCGGCCGCTCGGATCCATCACCGCCCAGTCGCCGTTGACAAAGACGATCGCGCGACAAATCTCGCGACCTGAAGCGATGTCCCAAAAGCGCATCGTACCGTCCGTACTACCGGTGATGAGCCGGCGGCCATCGGAAGTAAAGACGATTGACAAAACTGCGGCCAGGTGGCCGGTGAGAGTCCTGATCTCCTGACCGGTGCTCGTATCCCAAAGGCGCGTGGTGGCGTCGAAGCTGCCGGTAGCAACCATACGGCCATCGCGTGAGAACGTGGCGGTGAGAACCAGATCTGAGTGTCCAATCAGTGATCGAAGTTCTTGTTTTGTTATCCCATCAATCAGCACTGCCGACTTTTTCTTCGCCTGCAGGATTAGGCGACCGTCGGGCGAGCTAACGACCGGAGACTTGGTGTAGTCAGGTGGTACGCCTCTTCCGGTGCCAGCCTTTTTAAGGTCCGCGTGACCAGCATTCAGATCCCAGTTGTAGATCGATTCGTCTTCCTTCGCGACGTCTACGTGCTGTCCATCTTCTGAAACCGCTAGCGCCATCACGTAGTTGACTTGTCCTTCAAATCTGCGCACTTCTTTTCCTGTTTCTACTTCCCAAAATGGAGTAGTGCCATCTCCGCGACCCGCAGCCGCATAGCGGCCGTCACTTGAGAAGGCCAGTTCCTGTACACTTGCGGCATAACCAAGAAACGGCGGTGCGTCGAGCTCACGAAGCTTTTGGCCCGAGGAAACATCCCACACGTCGACCTTTTGCGAGAGGCCGCCGGCCGGTCCACGCTCACTTTTGCCCGCCGCCAACAGCTGGCGACCATCCGGCGAAATTGCACTGAGATATAAGCTCGCCGGCAGGTCCTTTGGCTTTTCACCCTTTCGCGTATCCCAAACGGCGGTGCGGTATTCCTCAGAATCCCTCTCCGTTAATACCAGCCATTCGGCGTTTGCCGAGAAAGCGGCAAAGATCACTTCTTTTGCTGGAATACAGGTCAACGTTTGCCACCCAGCAATGTCCCATACACAGGGGTTGGTTATTGTCTTCTTGACGCCGAGTTTATTGCGTTTGAGTTCGACATTCTCAGGCGTGGCGATCAACAAGCGACGGCCGTCGCTTGAAATTGCCAGGGGCGTTAAGTTGGCATCTTTCCGAATCAGCGTTCGCGTCGAGCGTTCGAAGACGTAAACGACCGATGCGGAACCGAAGTTTTCCGGCGTCGTATCCCATCGGTCGTGTACGACAGCCGCTCTGTTTCCAGCTCCAACGATGATGTAGCGGTCATCCGGCGAGAAAGCTACGAGCTTAATTGATTTAGGAGAGTCATCTTTGAAGTCCACAAACCGTTCCACTTCCTGGCCCGTGCTGACCTCCCATACGTTCACGATACCCTCATTAGAGCCAGTCACGATGAAACGACCGTCATGGGAAAAGGCTGCGGCGAGAAAAAACCCTTGATTACCTTTCAACCGGTAGAGTTCTAATCCGGTCGCAACATCCCAAAGAATTGCTTCGTTGGACCAGTTTCTTCCAGTGGTCAACAGAAAACGACCATCAGGCGAGAAAGCCACTTTGCCGGCAATTCGCGGATGGCCCAGTTGCGCGACGAGTTGCGGCTGACTGCTCGCGGTCTTGGCGACAGGAGCGTTCTGCGCCAGGCAGGTGACGCTGTGACCAATTAGCAGCGCCAGCACGAGGACTGACGAGGGCCGGCAAATTGCTCCAGCATGTAAGCTCATTTCCAATTCCCAATCAGAATAAATGGCGCCCAGTAATAGGGATGAGCGAACGGTTTGCTCGGATCGCGCTTGAAAGCCGGTGCGTCTTTCGCGGCGACATAGACTACGTCGGCACGTGTACCGACGCGATCACGCTTGCGGTCATCTCCTCCAATCACAATTTGTACCGCGGACGAAGCACCCTTCTGTGCCGCCGGCAGAGGCTTCGTCTGCGCGCTACCATTAAGCAAGGAAAGCTGGGCGCTTCTGATTGCTTCAGCCTTGGTCAAGCCTTTCCACTCTGGCGCGTTTGATAGAACTCGTGCATCAACCACGGGGTGCTGTTGTCGGCCACCGGCCATAACGTCGCCATTACTGAGCCTGCGCCGAGGCGTTGGGCCAGCTCGGCAAAACCATCAATTTCCCGTCCAGTCGCACCTGCTTGTTGGGCTGCCGTGTTGCAGGCTGAGAGCGTGAGCAACTCAACGCCGGCAAAGAGATCCGGCTGCGCTTTTAGATCTTCAAGCGTCATCGCTGACCCGTCGCCCAGCAGTAGGAATGACCGCGACTCATCACCCGGACGAAAACTGAAATGGCTGGAGATGTGTACTAGCGGCCGCTTCTGCTTCAACGAACTCAGCATAGCTGCCTTCGTGAAGCGAGCGTCGGGCAAAACTTCACCGTCGAGTAAACCGCCTGGAGAATCTTTCTGCCGGAACAGCGCCCGGAGTTCTTCAGTGACGCCAGGCAGCGCATTGAAACGGATCTTGTCACCCAGGATTTCCACGGTGTGCGCCTGAGAACTTCCCAGGCCAAGTCCGGTCCAGCGAGCGCTGACCGCCCTCAACATCCTTTCACTGTCAGCCCTCGTGAACACCACGTGGTTGTAGCGTTCAATCAAGTATTGCTTCCCATCGTGCAAGGCGGCCATTGGGACGTAACGCAGATTGCCATCGAGCGACCAGAGAATGGTGTTTGTGTCTTTCGGGAGTTGCGGTTCGAGGGGCTTGAAGATCGTGGCATACAAGTCTCTAGCAAGCGGCACCGGATCGTATCTGGCTGTTTGCAGCAGCGCCCACAACTGCAACGACTTCTCATTTAGCGAATTCTCTTTCACACGTCGGGTAACGGTGGAGATGTTTTCAGGAGTGATCACGAGAGCGCGATAGCTATCCTCGTCGATCAATGTGTAGACAGCGACTGCATTCTGTCCAGTTTGTTTGTTGAGCTGGCGCAGAGACGTCTGCAGGTCCAAAGTATCGGCAATACCGGCGACTTCGTCACTGTCAGAGGCTGGCCCTGTCAAATCGCGTTCAACCCCTCTTAGAAAAGCAAGAAACTCAGGTGAGTCGTTTCTCCATTGCTCTTCAATCTCTTTTGCTCGCGCAACCTCATCCACGGTCTGGCGCTTCGTTTTTGTCAACTCCCTGATAGCTTTGGCCAGGGCCTTGTCGTATCTTTCAGCTAACAACTCCTCGCGCTTCGATAAGGTTAACGGTAAGGCATGTTTCTGTGTCTGAAAATCCAGGAATTGCTGGTCTTTGAAAAGATTAATTACCTGATGGGCTTCAGACAATCGGCCTTCGGAGATCAAAATGTTCGCAAGCAGACGATAAGGATCTTCTCGCATGCGGAGGAAGGACTTCTGTACTTCAGTCTCAAAGCCGGTAATGGTCGAGCGAAGCTTTTGGAGAACATTAATCGTTAGCTTGCCGTAGAAGATAGCAATTCGCGGATTGCTCTTATGCAACAAGACCATCAGATTGTTAAGGCTTGCTGCTTCGCCAAGGCCACTGCCCACCGCACAATAAATCGGCAGAGCTTGACTATAGAAGTCCAGAGCCCTGTCCTTCTCCCCTAGCGAGTCGTAGGTTGTGCCGAGATTGTTGAGCGTGGTAGCTTCCCCGGCTCGGTCGCCCACCGCTCTTCGAAGCGGCAACGCCTGACGGAAAAAATCCAGTGCCTTCTTATTGTCGCCAAGAGTCGAATAAGTTTTTCCGATGTTGTCGAGGGTTGTAGCTTCTCGGCGCCGGTCACCCACTTCTCGTATCAAAGCCAGCACCTGATTGTAGACACCCAGTGCTTTCTCCTTCTCGTTCAGATCATCATAAACCGCGCCAAGGTTGTTGAGGGTCGCGGCCTCGCCGCTTCGGTCGCCGATAGTTCTTAGCACCGGCAAAGCACGCATAAAGAAATCGAGCGCCTTCTGTTTCTCACCCAAATCAAAATAGAGTGCGCCGATGCTGTTGAGCGTTAAGGCTTCAATACGACGGTTACCCACTTTACGCAGTATCACTAAAGCTTGATTGAAGTGTTCCAGCGCCTTCTGCTTCTCACCCAAGAAATCGTAAACCATACCGATATTTTTGAGCGTCACGGCTTCACCACGCTGATTGTTCATCTCCCTTTGAAGTGGCAAGGCCTGTTTGTAGTAACCCAATGCTTTTTGTTTCTCGCCGAGATTGGAGTAAACAAGGCCGATGTTGCCGAGCGTCACAGCTTCACCCAGGCGGTCCTTGGCCACTCTTCGAAGCGACAAGGCCTGATTGTAGAAATCTAAGGCTTTTGGACTTTGGCCGAGTTCAGAGTAGACAAGGCCAACGTTATTTAGAGTTGTTGCTTCGCCGTCGATGTCGCCCAACACTTTTCTAAGCTGTAAAACCTGCTCGAAGCACTCCAGTGCTTTCTGCTTTTCGCCTAGAACAGAGTGAACGAGGCCGACAGTGTTGAGGATCGCGGCTTCACCGCGGGTGTCGCCCAATGCTCTCAGCAAGGGTAACGAGCGATTGTAGAAGTCGAGTGCCTTCCTGTTCTCCTCCAAATCATCGTAGAGTCTTCCGATGTCCCTGAGCCTCGCAGCTTCGCTGCGACGCTCACCGATCGCTTGCAAGATCGATAACGCTTGCATCAAGTAGTCGACGGCTTTCTGTTTATTACCAAGAAAATCATACGTCCATCCGATCTTGCGCATAGTTTCGGCTTCAGCACGCCGATCGTCTTGAGTTCTTATTAGCGGAAGCGCCTTGATCAAGGACTCGGCGGATTTCTGCCTATCTCCTGAGGCCCAGTAAGCACTGCTAATGCTCTTTAACGTCACAATCTGCCGCTCAACTTCTCCAGCTTCTTGCCACAATCGTAGCGCAAGATTGTATTTAGCTACTGCGGCCGGCGTCGTGTCGGTTTCGCTTGCTTCCAGGAAGGCTTGCTGCGCATCAACCCTTTTCTTATCAATTCCCACCGAAGGACGCACAACCAATCCGAGTTCGTAGCGACCCGCTTTCGCTTCGGTTCTTCGGGACGATACTGTCAACTTATATTGACCCGTTGCTTTCGCGATCAAAAACAACTGCTCCTTGCCCTCAGATCCATTTCCAGTGTCCATCTCCAGCAATTTAGTTCCCTGGGACCCGTGCAATGTGACAATCACGTCGACGTTCCGCTGCTCTACCGACGCTTGCAGAAACTCTCCAGCTTTCAAATGCACTGTATAGGAG
>JBOGOU010000140.1:0-16538 GCA_050748205.1 Pyrinomonadaceae bacterium
CACGCTATCGCGCCGTCAGCTGCAAGCGCTTATAGCCTCCGTGCTAGAGGAAAGAGAGTTTCGTCATTACTCACCGCTGGGCTCGAAAACCTTCAACTGTCACTTCAAAGTTTTTGAAGCCCAAAGCTTCAATTGCAGATTTCAGAACCAACGAAAGCGAACACCCGATAACCTCAAAAACTGAGTATGGCGGATTTGAAGAGTACCTCCCATGATGCAGGTCAATCGTATCTAACATCTTGCGACAACTTTCCAAAGGAGACTCGTTCGCGGAGGACTTGAAAGTCGTGACGCCAGTTTCAACTGTGTGCTTAGGGTTCTGCGCGCAATACTCTGAAGCAGCAGTGCGATTCGCAGGTATCGATTACCCAAACGTGACTGTGGGCAACGAGTGACGCGAGTTTGTCGCCATAGTCGGGATCAAGCACTAAGATAACTTTATTCGTCTGATTCACAATTCTCTGCTACTCACCGAAGACGTAGGAGGCCAACTTCTTATTAGGTGAGAAGGCCTCACGTTCCAACATGAGAGTCTCTCACATAATCCCGCTGCGAACGACGAAAGGCTCAGGAAACTTACATCGTCGTGTTGAAACACGATTCGCTGTAATGCTGTCGTACAGCTCGCTAAAGCAGTATTGATAGACGCAGGGTCACTCAAAGGTTCGCTGAACACCGTCCAGGCCTGTTTCCTTCATTTCCGAAATAATGATTGGCGAAGTAAGCGTCTTGTGAACGGGGCACTTGTGAGATATCTCATTTAACCGCGTGCGCTGCTCCTCCGTCAGGTTCCCTTCGAAGACTACCGAGCGTTCAATGTGATGAATGTAACCGTCTGTGTTCTGGGTGCATTCCTCTCCGTCTCTGGAGTGAACCCTTTGCTGACGAAGGCGAACAATCACGCGCTCAAGAGGCCAGCCCTTACGTCTCGCGTAAAGTCTAGTGGTCATGGAAATGCAACTGCCGAGCGCAGCCAAAATCAGGGTGTAAGGATCGGGACCGGCATCTTCGCCACCTGCGTCAAGAGGTTCATCTGTAATAAACGAGTGGGCAGCGCCATAGCGCACTTCGTTCTTTAGATTTGCAAGGGAAGTTACAACGACTTCACTCATCGGCATATCTCCTCAACAGCAAAAGAATATTCGTCAGTATATGCGATCACTCTGTAGACTAGCCTTGCTCCGGTCGTGTTTAGCGGGCTAAACTGCCTGCCGCTCCAAACAATGCGGTTTCTTGAGGTCGGCATCGTCGATCTCTCTGAAGGATAAAGAATGAAGATTCACGAGTATCAGGGCAAAGAGCTGCTGAGGAAATTTGATGTGGCTGTGCCCCGAGGCCTGGTTGCGCGCTCACCTGAAGAGGCATATCACGCTGCAAAGGAATTGGGCACGGATGTGGTGGTTGTGAAGGCGCAGATTCATGCCGGCGGGCGCGGCAAGGGCGGTGGCGTAAAAATCGCGAAAAGTGCCGATGAGGCGCGTGAAATCGCCCGACAGATGCTGGGCATGAAACTCGTTACGCACCAAACCGGACCGGAGGGGAAGGAAGTGCGTGTCCTTTTGATAGAAGAAGGTCTGCCTATAGATAAGGAGTTCTATCTGGGAGTTGTTCTTGACCGAGCGTCTGGTCGCCCGGTGTTCATGGCTTCGGCGGCCGGCGGGATGGATATCGAAGAGGTCGCCGCAAAGACTCCAGAAAAGATCATGAAGGAGACCGTGGACCCGGCTATTGGGTTCGGTGCGTTTCAGGCGAGAAAACTTGCTTTCGGTTTAGGACTTCCGGGTTCCCTGGTGCAACAGGCTGTGAGGTTTATGCAATCGCTCTATAGAGCTTATGAGCAGATGGACGCATCGCTAATGGAGATCAATCCCTTTCTCTTAACCAAAGACAATCGGCTCATTGCGCTGGACGCGAAAATTAACTTCGACGATAACGCGCTTTTTCGACACAAGGAATTTCTCGATCTGCGCGACCTTAATGAAGAGGAGCCCCTGGAGATCGAAGCTTCGAAGTTTGATCTCAACTACATCAAGCTCGATGGAAATATAGCCTGCATGGTGAACGGAGCAGGACTGGCGATGGCCACAATGGATATTATCAAGCTTGCCGGCGGCGAGCCGGCAAACTTCCTGGATGTCGGAGGCGGGGCATCGCAGGAACGCGTCGAAGCTGCCTTTCGCATCCTGCTTGCGGACAAAAACGTAAAGGCAGTGTTAGTCAACATCTTCGGCGGTATTGTCCGCTGCGACATGGTGGCAAGAGGCGTTGTCGAGGCAGCTAAAAATCTCGGTATCAAAGTGCCGGTTGTAGTCCGTCTCGAAGGAACCAACGTGGAAGAAGGGCAGCGCGTGATTCGCGAGTCGGGACTCAATTTCACAGTTGCGAAAGCCATGAAGGACGCGGCGGAGAAAGTTGTTTCTCTGGCCGCTTAAAAGTTCAGACTTTGGAGTGCGGTGGCAAGCGAAGCGCGACACCGCTTTTTGATCTGTGATCGCGAGATAGCAGATAAACGATCCAAAGCGGTGTCGCGCTTCGCTTGCTACCGCACTCCATAAGGATACGGGACGCTGAAGATGGAAAATGACGCTTTTGTCCAAGCCGAGCACTCGCCTTCTGACGGCGTCCCCGCGTCTCCGCGTCGCCGTGTCTCCGCGTCGGTGTTGAGATTCCTAGTCCGGCTCAGCCGCTTGGGTCTGGCGGCACTGTTTCTTTTCACAGCGGGTGCGAAGTTGGTGATCGTCAAGGCATTTGCCGCGAACGTCGCCGAGCTGCTGAGCTCTTCGGGTTTCAACTATTCACGCTGGATGTGGCCGGTAACGGTCGCAGTGATCGTCGTCGAGGTACTCACAGCGATCTTGCTTATACTTCCGCGCACAGTTCGCATCGGCGCGCTCTGCGCTGCGGCTCTTTTAATTGGGTTTGCGGGTTACGCTCTTTATTACGTTTACGTGATTCATGGCGAGGCGCTGGAATGCGGTTGCTTTGGGGGAATTATCGCAAGTCAGTTGGGAGTGACTACGGCGCTCAGAAATCTCGCGTTGCTAATCCCCGCAATCCTGGTGTTCTTTGGTTATCGAAAGAGACAATCGCGACCCAGCGCGGATTGCCAACCCGCCGGCGCCGTGGGCTAACCCGCGGAAGGACCTGATGACTTCACTTTCATTCTGGGGCGCAGCCCAAACGGTTACGGGATCGAAGTACCTTATCGACACCGGTCAACGCCGCGTTCTTATCGACTGCGGACTCTTTCAGGGTCCGCGCGAGTTGCGCGAACGCAACTGGCAGCCCGCGCCGTTTCCCGCGGCTTCGGTGGATGCCGTGCTGCTGACGCATGCGCATATTGATCACACCGGCTACCTTCCGCGATTCGTCAATCAGGGCTTTCGCGGGCCAGTTTATTGCTCGCGCGGCACAGCCGATCTCTTGCGCATCCTGCTTCCCGACGCGGCGCGCTTGCAGGAGGAGGAAGCCGACTATCGCAACCGGCACAAGATCGCGCACCACCTGCCGGCCCTGCCGCTCTACACAGAGGAAGATGCCGCGGCGGCGTTGAAGCTGCTGCAGGTGGTAACGAACGACGGTGCGCCGTTTCAGGTTGTGAAGGGTGTCAGAGCTGAGTTTCGCATCGCCGGCCACATTTTGGGATCGAGTCTGGTGCTGGCGCATGTTGATGGGGACCAAGCGAAGTGCAGCGTGCTTTTTTCGGGCGACCTGGGCAAATACGATCAGCCGATCATTCGCGATCCCGAGGCGCCGTCGGCGTGTGACTACCTCGTCGTGGAATCAACTTACGGTGATCGAATCCACAATCCGGAAGAACCCAAAATCGCATTGGAGCGGGTCATCAGGAACGCAGCCGCTCGCAACAGCGTCGTTCTTATTCCCGCTTTCGCTGTCGGGCGCGCGCAGGAGCTTCTTTATCTCATCCGCGAACTGGAAGATGAAAAGCGCGTGCCCGTAGTGCCGGTGATCGTTGATTCACCCATGGCCGCCGCTGCCACAAAGGCCTACGCCAATCGCCTGGAAGAGCACGACGAGGAGTATGTGGCAGCGCTTACGCACACGCCTCACCCGATGCGCACGCATTCGATGACCACGGCCACCTCTCGGGAAGATTCAAAAAGACTGAACCTCGCTCAGGGTGCACGCGTGATTATCAGCGCTTCGGGAATGATGTCTGGGGGTCGTGTCCTGCACCACGCGCTACGAGTGCTGCCTGACGCGGGGGCCACGGTTGTCTTTGTTGGTTACCAGGCAGCGGGTACCCTCGGACGACGCGTGGCTGATGGCGAAAAGGAGGTAAAGGTGTTGGGCCAGTGGGTGCCAGTGCGTTGCGGCGTGGAGAAGATTGGAGGCTTCTCCGCGCATGCAGATTGGAAGGAAGTTCTACGCTGGCTTAACGATATGCCGTCGCCGCCTCGAAGAAGCTTTCTGACTCATGGCGAACCGCCGGCGGCAAATGCCATGGCCAGCCACATCAAGGAAACTTTCGGGTGGACGGTGGAAGTGCCGACCTATGGTGAAAGGTTTGAACTTCAATAGACTTCCGCTTGAGTGAAACGACGTTGGTATTCAATAGCGAGTGGTGTCCCCATACTAGAGTAGGCTTGTTGGAGACAAACGATCCACGAAATAACACGAAACAAATGTCCGATATGCTTCAGCTTGTCAACATGGGGAACTCTCAATGTGCGACGTTACGGGTAATTCATTGCTTGAGTGTTGCCAATCTCGACGACAAGCTGAAGCATGTCGGACATTTGTTTCGTGTTGTTTCGTGGATCGTTTTTGATTTCCCCTCGTACGTCACGGATAGGCAGGTGAAGAAACTGAGATTAGGACACCACGCAATATCGACGTCACAATTGGCGCTCTATGTCGACGGTCGGATATACTAAAAATCCAACTAGGTTAGTTTTAGTGTTGCTTCAAGTGGTCTGCTACGCAGTCGCATAAATACTAATCCCGGGCTAAGTTTCCGAATCCGAGTTTGAGGAGTCATTGCCTTGAGCGTTCTTGTAAACAAATCTACGCGCCTCGTGGTGCAGGGTATCACCGGCAAGGAAGGCACGTTTCATACAAAGCAGATGGTTGAATATGGGACGAATGTCGTGGGGGGCGTCACGCCCGGCAAGGGCTCGACTACGCACGAAGGCCTTCCGGTATTCAACACCGTTGCGGATGCAGTTAAGGAAGCCGGCGCAAATGCCGCAGTGATCTACGTTCCGCCGGCCTTCGCTGCCGACGCGATCATGGAAGCGGCAGACGCGGGAGTAGCGCTTGTCGTTTGCATCACTGAGGGAATCCCCACTCTCGACATGGTCAGAGTGAAAGAATACTTGAAGGACAAACCAACGCGCCTGATTGGGCCAAACTGCCCCGGCATTATCTCTCCGGGTAAGTGCAAGATCGGTATTATGCCGGGCCACATCCACCGTGAGGGGCGCATCGGTCTTGTTTCGCGTTCAGGGACCTTGACATATGAAGCTGTGGGCCAACTAACGGCGCTGGGTTTGGGTCAATCAACAGCCATCGGGATTGGTGGAGATCCAATCGTGGGAACGACGCACGTGGATGCGTTAGCTCTTTTTCAAGCTGACGACGAAACGGATGGCATAGTGATGATTGGAGAAATAGGTGGCACAGCGGAGGAGGAAGCAGCCGCATTTGCGAAGAAGAATGTGACCAAACCGGTGGTTGCTTTTATTGCGGGCCAAACAGCTCCACCCGGACGTCGCATGGGTCACGCAGGCGCAATTATTGCAGGCGGCAAAGGCACGGCAGCGGAAAAAATGAAGGCCCTGGAAGATGCTGGTATCCATGTGGTGCGATCGCCGGCGGACATTGGTGAGGGGATGAAAGTGGCGCTGGGTGCCGCACATGCCCAAAGTGAGAGTTAACTGCCATGGGCCTGGGAACGATGCTGTTTATCGTGATCGTTCCTTTCGGCTTGTTGACACTTCTGCTCGCCGGCGCTTGGAAATCCGGACCACATACTATCAAGAGGACCGTAGTTTATCTTCTCTCGAAACAATCCATTGGAGGCTTGATTGGTGGCAGGGAGCAACAACACTACATTCGCTATTATCAAACCCGACGCGGTGCGCGCTGGGAAAACCGGAGACATAATTCAACGAATCATCGACGGCGGTTTCAAGATCCGCGCGTTAAAGATGTTGCACATGACTTTGAAAGAAGCTGAGGGCTTTTATGCAGTCCATCAAGGGAAACCGTTCTTTCCAGGCTTGACGGAATTCATGTCGAGCGGACCCTGCGTCGTAATGGTTCTGGAAAAGTCTGGCGCCGTAAAGGCCTGGCGTGACTTGATGGGCGCAACCGATCCAGAAAAAGCCGAAAAGGGAACCATCCGAAGACAGTTTGGCTCGTCCGTTGGAGCGAATGCCACGCATGGGTCTGACTCCGATGAGAACGCGGCACTTGAGATTTCGTACTTTTTCAGTCAGATCGAACTTGTCTAGATCTGTGCGTGCGCTCTGTCAGGTCTGCCGAAACTTGATAAGCGCCAGGCTAGCCCAGAGCAAAGAGTGAACCCCCATGAAGCGCTGCTTAACTTGCAATGCCACTTTTGACGAAGAGCACTTGAGCTTTTGCATTAACGATGGCACCCCGCTCGTGGATGGTGACATTCCGCCGGAACTTGAAATGCAGCCCACCAGGATTTTTGCCGAACCGCCTCCTACGGTGAAAATCCCCCCTTCGCGCCCTACCGAGTACGTGCCCAGAGAAATGCCGAGTGCACCGCCTCCGGCACCCTACGGTTGGGCCAACGAGGCGCCGCCAGCATGGGTTCCACCACCACCGCCCCCAGCTCGCGTCGCTGGACCCAAACAGGGCCTGGCTGTCGGGTCGTTTGTCTTGGGCCTCGTCAGCGTGACGGTTGGTTGGTGTTGTTATTTTGGCGTGCTGACGGCGCCGATCGCGGTTGGTTTGGGAATATTCTCATTAATCCAAATCAAGAACAATCCAGGTCAATACTCGGGAAAGCCTTTGGCTATCATCGGCATCGTTACAGGCTCGCTCTACTTTCTTGCGGCGGCGCTAATAATCTTGCTCTACGGGTTGAGCTTCCTCGTTGGTGGCTTAAAATAAAAACGGGGAAAAAGGTAACGGGACACGTATTTCGGATGAACAATCATCAAAAAGGTGGATTCAAGTTTGAAGTGCAACATGTATTTGTGGCCGAAACTGCGCCGACTTGTTTGCTTCTCAGTGCACTCCGTGTCTCCGTGGTAAAAAAACCGTTAATCACCACGGAGGCACGGAGTGCACTGAGAACATTCCCCCGTTGCCGGGTAACCTGATTTTCATGATGAAACGCTGTCCTACTTGTAACAAGACCTTCACAGACCCAAACCTTGTTTTTTGTGTCGACGATGGCACACCACTCGCCTCTGTCGCTGAAACGGAAGACGAGATAACGATTGTCTCGCCAACCGCCGGCGAACCGTCGGGAAATCCGCCGCCAACTCAGGTATACAAGCCACGTGACTGGCAAGCTCCTGACTATCAACCACCCGACTACAGGGGCCCCGCGACAGGTGGGCCTAAGAGCAAAACCTGGTTCTGGATTGTTGCCATATTGGCCGTTGTGTTTGCCGGCTTGGTTGGACTCGGATTTGCTGTTGCTATCCTCATCCCCAACATGATGCGAGCAGCGAATAAGAACAGCGAAAATACGAATGTGGAGCGCCGTAACGACTACAACTCGAACCGGAATTCAAACTCGACCGGTTCAAATCAAACAAATCAAGACGATAACGACAACACAAGCTCGGAGACCGACGAGGATGTGACAACCCCTCCGCCAACTGACGAGGAGAAAGTGCTCGCGGATTTGACCCAGCTGGAACACGAATGGACCGTCGCCAATATCAATGCTGACAAGAAAAAGCTCGATCGTATTTTGGCTGACGACTACGTGGGAATGTCGAGCGAGGGTAACAGCCAGGGGAAGGCGGAGTACATTAGCGGCATAGAACGTGATACGTCAATTCAGAGGTGGGATTTTGAAGACTTGAAGGTAAACCTGAAGGGAACTCGGGCTTCACTTACTGGGGTAATTCGTTTGCACCTTAACAATCAGGAAGCCGCTTACAAGTTCACTGATACGTTTGTCTGGCGCGATGGGCGCTGGCAGGCTGTTGGCTCGGACGTTTCGCGGATACAATGAGAGCAGACGGCAGGAGCAGGAGGCAGGAGCAGGTACAAAGTACAAAGAACAGGAAGCAAAGACGCAAGACCAAAGACCAAAGACCCAAGACAAGGATTCCAATGTCATTCATTACCGACGCAATAGAATCAACCAAAGCCATCATTCAGGGAATGGGGTTGACGCTGTCATACATCCCAAAACGGAAGTGGACGGTCCAGTACCCCGAGGAGCCCGTCACTCTGCAGCCCCGTTATCGTGGGCAACACCTCCTACACGTCGACGAGCTGGGCAGAGAGAAATGTGTTGCCTGTTTCCTCTGCGCCGCAGCCTGTCCTTCTGAATGCATCTACATTGTGGCCAAAGACGATCCTCGACCACCGGAACAGCGCATCGGAGTCGATGAACGCTACGCCGAGGTCTACAACATTGACTACGGACGCTGCATTTTTTGCGGCTACTGCGTCGAAGCGTGTCCGAAAGATGCAATCACTCACGGTTACAACTTTGAGTTGTCAGTCTATAACCGCGCCGACCTGCTGAAGACTAAGGATGATCTGTTGATCACTAAGCAACTGCAGTCGAAGAACTATCGCGTTGCCTCGTCGCTGGAGGACGTCGACTCCGAATACAAAGAGGTCTAGTGGCACAGACTTCAGTCTGTGATGCCCAGTCGCCGGGCATGACCCGGGCGCCCAATAGTTTTGGCACACTGCGAGAGAATAAATGCACGCGGGCGGCGGGGTTTCCAATAAGAACCCCCGCCGCCAACTAGTTTGTGATAAGACGATCACAGACTAAAGTCTGTGCCACCTTCTTATGCCTGACCGCGAATTCCATTACCGTTGGGAATATGAGCTGAAGGCGAGCCCCGAGAAGCTTTGGCCGTTCGTTGCCGACACGAATCGTTTCAATCGCGACGCTGGAGTTCCTTCAATAGAACACGATACAGGTAAGAAGCAAAGGCTACGCAATGCTCGCCGGCGGCTGCGATTTTCCTTCTTAGGATTGCCTGTCGAATGGGAGGAGCAACCGTTTGAATGGATCAAACCGTCTCGTTTTGGCGTCAGCCGTAAATACAGCAAAGGTCCAATTGCCGAACTCAAGGTACTCGCCGAACTTTCGCGGCTACCGGGTGGCAGCACTCGGCTTATTTATCAAATCTGGGCGAGACCAAAGACCTGGCTCGGGTATCTGACCATTCCTCTCCAAATTGGCTTTTTCAGCCCGCGCAGGTTTGCCGGTGCGTTCCGGCATTATGATCAGACGGCGTCGACTGAATCGCCGGTCGCGCCTGAGCAGCCAACAGAATTCCCACCTGCCGTTCTTAGCCGGCTGAAAACTCTGAAGGCAAAACTCGTCGCCGAAGGCGCTGGCGGGCGGGTTGTCGATCGCTTGATTGAATTCATCACTTCCGCGGACGACTTTTCTCTAACGCGAATCAGACCTTATGCGCTGGCGGACGAATGGAACGAACCGCGCAGAGATGTACTGGAAGCCTGTTTGCGGGCTACTCGCCTGGGTCTTCTGGATTTGAAGTGGGATCTGCTTTGCCCTCTTTGTCGAGGTCCACAGGAAAGCGAAACCTCGCTCAAAGAGATCAGCACGAGAGTTCACTGCGAAACCTGCAAAATAGATTTCACTGTCAACTTCGATCGATTTGTCGAAGTTACTTTTAGCCCCAATGCATCGGTGCGCAGTGCCCAGGTCAAACAGTATTGCATCGGCAGCCCACAAAGGACGCCACACGTTGTTTTGCAACAGTTGCTCCCGCCACACAGCAGCCGCACGCTTCGGCTGCCCCTGGAAGAAGGAAGTTATCGCTTACGAACCCTGGAGCTACCGGGCGAGCGGTTGGTTAGGGTTGCTGTGGATGGCGCCCAGAGCGCGGCGGTGAGGATTTCCGAACGTGTTTCTGGTGGTGAATTGAATCTGGCTACGCAGACATCTTTGCAACTGGAAAACGCAACTGATGCCGAGCAGTTGTTTATTCTCGAACGCTTACAGTGGAGTGATCAAGCCGCAACCGCCGCCGAGATTACAACTCTGCAAATCTTCCGCGATCTGTTTTCGAGCGAAGCTTTACGTCCGGGAGAGCAGATATCGGTGGGCACTTTGACCGTCCTCTTTACTGACTTACGCAATTCAACCCAGCTCTATCGAGAGATTGGAGATGCGACGGCGTTTGGACGCGTGATGAACCATTTCGATGTGCTTAGGAAAGCAATTGCGGAGGAAGATGGAGCCCTCGTAAAAACCATAGGCGATGCAGTGATGGGAGTTTTTCGGAATTCCGCATCAGCTTTACGAGCGATGCTGAAGGCACAGCAAACTCTCGCCGCGCCACCCGTTGGCACCGCGGCTCTGACGCTGAAAGCTGGAATACACAGCGGGCCATGCATCGCGGTAACGCTAAACGATCGACTCGACTATTTTGGCTCGACGGTAAACATGGCAGCGCGACTGGAAGGACTATCAACGGGCAATGACGTGATTGTCTCACCATCTGTTTATGAGGATCCGGAAGTGCGGGAGCTCATCAATTCCGACCGGAATCTAGAGGCCGTGCCTTTTGAAATGGTGCTCAAGGGATTCGACGAAGAGCGTTTCGAACTGTGGCGCGTGGAACGGAAAGGAAGGATTTTGGAGGGTACGAGCTTTTTGAGATCTGAAATTTGAGATCTCAGATCTCAGATCTCACAGTCTTGACCGGAGAGATAATGTCAGCGCTCTTAGAAGCACGCGAAGTATCTAAGATCTATCATATGGGAAGCGCTACAGTAGCCGCACTCGACGACGTGTCGATCACCGTTGAGGAAGGAGAGTTTGTAGCCATCCAGGGAACTTCCGGTTCGGGAAAATCCACGCTGCTCAATGTGCTGGGAGGGCTCGATCATCCGACGTCTGGTGCCGTTTTCTTTAGCGCCAAACCCCTCGGCCCGCTCGGCAAAAAAGAAATGGCGCGCTACCGGCGCTACTCGGTGGGAATGATCTTCCAGGGCTTCAACCTCATACCCACGATGACTGCCGAAGAAAATGTAGGTCTGGCTTTAGCGTTTGCCGGAGTCCGCGGCAACCAGCGACGCAAGCGCGCGGACGAGTTGCTGGATCGTGTGGGTCTAGCGGACCGGCTGACGCACAGGCCGGCCGAGCTCTCGGGAGGCGAGCAGCAGCGAGTAGCTATTGCACGGGCGCTGGCGAATAGACCGAAAGTTCTCCTCGCCGATGAACCAACCGGAAATCTGGACTCCACGCGTGCTCATGAACTGCTGGCACTCATGCGAGAAATGGTTGACCGCGACTCGTTGACGATCCTGATGGTGACACACGATCACGAGCTGGCCACCAGCTTCGCTGATCGGATCATTCTGATGAAGGATGGACGGGTGGTTAGCGATTAGACGGGGAGACTCGGAGACGGGGAGACTCGGAGACGCGGGGAGACTCGGAGACGCGGGGACTCGAAGATGCGAGATCGAAGATATGAGAGATGGGGAGACTTGGACATGTGGAACATCTCATCCCCGCGTCCCCGTGTCGCCGCGTCCCCGATTCACCGCGTCTCCGTGTCGCCCCGTGTCGCCGCGTCCCCGTGTCTCACCGTCACGTTCTCTACTACCTTTGCATTTGAGGTGACCTTATGACGAACCCAACATCTGAAATGACGCTCGAGGCGCTGCGTTCGGTTCCGCTGTTTGCATCGCTGGATGACGAGGCGGCGACAAACCTGCGCAATCTCCTGGCCGTCAAACGAGTCTCAGCTGGAAAGGACTTGTTTCACAAAGGTGATTCCGGCGATGCCCTGTATCTGATTGAAAGCGGTCGAGTGCGCATCAGCATCAGGGATGAGGAGGGCAATCAAGTCACGCTTGCCGAACTTGCTCAGGGAGACTTCTTTGGCGAAATGGCCTTGATAGATGGCCGGCAACGCTCCGCGGATGCAAGCGTATTTGAAGAGGCGCGACTGGCAGTACTCTCACGGCAGGCCTTTCTATTATTTGTTCGTTCAAGCCCGGACGTTGCTCTGGTCATGCTTGCTGCGCTTACAGAGCGACTGCGACGGACTGATGAACTCTTGCGCGGACGCGTTTCGCGAAACGCAAACGACGAAGAACGGGCGCGCTCCACACCTGCGGATCGCGCTGCCGACATGATCGCGGAGTTTGGTGGTAGCTGGAAGTTCATAGCCGTTTCGAGTTTGATGATCGTGGTTTGGATCGCTCTTAATTCTTACATTCTCATCAACGGGTTTGATCCAGTGCCCTATCAACTGCTCGGACTGGTCCTCGCGGTAATTGCCGGAATACAGGCGCCGATAATCATGATGTCGCAAAACCGCCAGGGCGAAAAAGACCGGCTTCGGGCAGACCTGGATTACCGGGTGAATCTGAAGAACGAACTGTCACTAACCGAAGTGCTTCGTCGCTTGGATGTGCTGGAAACTGAACGTCTGCCGAAGCTGTTTGATGAACAGAATGCGCGCCTGTTTGAGTCGAGAGCCCTGAGTCAAAGCTCCGACGTCGAATCATAGTTTGACAGCATGATAAGGAAAGGTTCCAAGCGAGTCTCAAATCCGGAAGCTAAGAATTGGGTAGTGTTTTAATTTGAGAATATTTCGTGGTTGCCGCTCGATTTCGTAGTTGAGTCGCCGCTATCAAGAGCTTAGCCTCTTAAGGTAAAACTAAAAGACTGCCAAAATTTGGTTTTGAGACAACCATAGATGATTCGAGCCTTATTCTTTGATTTCAACGGCGTCATTATTGATGACGAGCGATTGCAGATGGCCGCCTACCAGCAGGTACTGAACGGTCATGGTATCGAGTTGACCGAGGAGCAGTATTTTGGCGCGTTGGGCATGGACGATCGGACATTCGTGCGCGTAGCCCTGGAACGCGCCGGAAAGTTGACGGTTGAAACCACCGAGGCGGTGCTCCGGAGCAAAGCAGAGATCCATCGAAAAATGATTGAAGATGAACTGCCATTGTTTCCCGGAGTCGTTACGTTCTTAAAAGCCACGGCCCGGCACTATGCGTTGGGGCTGGTCAGCATGGCAGATCAGAATGAAATCGGTTACGTGTTTGAACGCGCGCGGCTGCGTCCGCTCTTTTCGGTCATCGTCAGCGCCTCGGACGTGAAAGTCTGCAAGCCCGCACCTGACTGTTACGTGCGGGCACTTGAGAAGCTGAATGAGAAGCGACGAGAAACCAGACTCTTGCCGTTGCTTCCGGAAGAATGCCTGGTTATCGAAGACTCGCCACCAGGAATTCAATCGGGACTCTCGGCGGGAATGCGAACGCTCGGTGTGACAAATACGGTAACCGAGGCTGAACTACGTGCCGCTGGCGCTGAGGTGGTAACGAGCAGTCTTGCTGATTGGAATGTGGACGCCGTGCGGCATTTGTTTTAAGAATTTCGGATTGCGAATTTCGAATTTCGCCTCTGTCAAGAATTCTGGCGAGCCGCAATCGTTTATGGATTCCGGTGAGCGTGAGTGGCTAGGGTCGAGTTGAGCTTAGCATCCATTGGCTACCGCAAATGGTTCTGTGTTGAGTGGGTGCCGGCCCGAAATCCGAAATCCGAAATTCGCAATCCGAAATCCGAAATTTTCCTATGAGTCTTCTCGACATCCTTCATCTCGCATTGCGCAATCTGCGCCAGGCCAAATTGCGCGCCATCCTGACGACAATGGGAGTGGTCGTCGGCGTTGCAGTCATCGTCACGATGGTGTCGTTTGGACTTGGCCTGCAGAACAATATGCTGGCGCGATTCAAGGCGCTGGATCTGTTCAGCGAAATCCGAGTCTTTGGACGAAGCCTGAGCAGTATGGCTTCCGCCGGAGCAGAGCGCGGTTCGGGACGGAGAGACGATCCTGGCGAGCGACGTGAAGGACGACTGCGTCCAGACAAATCGCCCACACGAATCCTGGACGACGCCGCGGTCGCCGAGATTGCGAAGATAGATGGAGTTTCCTACGTCGAGCCAAACATAAATTTCACAGTCTATGTGCGCTCCAACGGGCGAATATTGACGCAGTTTACCAGCGGCGCGGCCGTGCCCAACGCCTCGACGCGCTTTCAGGAATTTGTCGCCGGCAAGATGATTAGCGCTCCCGAGGCGGATGAGGCCGTCGTGAGCGAACGCTTTGCTCGAGACTTCGGCTATGCAAATCTTGCCGATGCTGTCGGTAAGACACTGGAATTTCTTGCAGCCTCGCAGGAAAGAAAGGGAGCAAAGACTGGTTCCGATGAAGGGCCGGCAAACTTCTTCGGCATTCCGCTTGATGAAGAAGCGCCGGGAGAGTCTGATTCCGGGGATCTCGTTGCACACACCTTTCGTATCGCAGGCGTTCTGAAAACCGAACTAAAGGAAGGACCGGGGCAAGGCGGCCTCCGCGGCTTGCTCCCTGGCGCAGGAATTTACATTCCCCTGCAGACAGCACGGGCCTGGACCCTCGAACATCGGGGACCGATGGGCCAGGTAGCGTTGGAGCTTGCGCGTGGGACTGGTGCTTTGGGAGAGGCTGATAGTGAAGGCTACGACTCCGCAGTGGTCAGGGTCACGGATCCGGTGGCGCTGACAGGCGTGCGCAAGCGTCTTACGGAGTTGGGCTTTGGGAGCTTCTCGATCGTTGACGAGCTAGAGCAAATTCGTACCGTATTTCTTATTCTCGATTCTGTACTTGGATTGCTTGGTGGTATCTCGCTCCTTGTTGCCTCGTTCGGAATAGCAAACACAATGATCATGTCGATTCTGGAACGCACGCGTGAGATTGGCATCATGAAGGCCATTGGCGCCGAAGATCGAGAGATCAAGCTGATATTTTTTGTCGAAGCGGCCGTGATCGGTCTCACGGGAGGAGTGGTAGGAACGATATTGGCATGGGGAGTTGATGGTCTTGCAAATCGGCTGGCTTATCGTTTTATTCTGAAGCCGCAGGGTGCGTCCTATGTCGATTTCTTTTCGTTGCCGCCCTACTTGTCAATAGGCGCTATTCTATTTGCGCTGGTGGTTTCGATCGTTGCGGCCCTCTATCCCGCCGCGCGCGCTGCGCGCATCGATCCTGTAAAGGCGTTAAGACACGATTAAGGTCAAGGCCCAGGTTTGATGGCCATGCAAATCACAATTAAGCCCCTCAAGTCTAAAAGTCCACCTTCCCAACCTGTGAGTCTCTCAGACTTGAGTGATTTTCTTCTGCTGTGAGTGCCCTTAAAAGACTCGACACTCACCTCGTCGCTACGCGACGCAGGCTCCGCCTATTGAGTTGCGCCGGCCGTCGTAGGTTTCGGAGCTCGTTTCTTTGGTTTTGGTTTCGCCGCAATTTCCGGTGCCGGATTCCAGAAGCCAGGATCCTGCGCAGTGAACTCCTTGGGCAGATAGCTCATGCGGGGATTGAAAGCGTAAATGGTCGTCTCGTTGAGCACGACACTCTCGCCCGCCAACTTGTCCGCTTTCTTCTTCTGATCGTCACTCATCGCCTCGCGTACACGTGGGCCAACTCTCAGATCATACTCTGCCAAAGATTTCATTGGCCGGAAGAACATATAAGTTGTGCCCTGCATGCCGGCGATGATCTGGTAGGCCGCGACGTGAATCTCCGCTTTGGCTTTGTCGCGCGCGGCATTCACAAGCGTCCTCACGTACTCGGCGTATTGATCCTCCTGGCCGGGACGTACGCGCACAGTTGTTACAGCGAAGTAGCGCATCTGTGCAACGTTGACGCCGGGGTTATAGCTCAGTTCTGGTCGGAAGACAGCCATCATGTCGCGCATGCCCGCGTGCAGTACTGGCGCTTCCTTCTCTAGTCGATCGAGCTCGGCCGTCATACTGGCGTTGGTAGTCGCCATCTTCCTGTCGGTCTCCTGAGTCTCTCTCTCAAGCTCGGCAAACGACTCTGCTGCGGTCAAATAGACTACTTCGTTCTCGCTGCCTGCGACAGGAATCATCGCGATTCGATGATTTGGCGTTTTGAGTTTCCCAAAAATGTTGGCGAAAACTGCAGAATGTCTGTTATGAGCGGACATCATTCCGGGCTTGATGTCCTCGCGGACTATAAGCAGCACTCTCGGTGGACCTTCACCTTCAGCCGGGGTCTGGGCCAGAGCTACGGAAAAACAAGAAACGAACAGGCAAACAACGCCCAAAATTAGAGACTTCTTCATGAGTACCCACCTCCTGGGGGTTTTAAGCGGGTTAGGTTAGAGATCTGTTTGTTTGGAAAAGCCTTAGCGGCCTGGGCGTCGAAACTTATATGACCTATCAAGTCGGTAAGTCAATAGTTATTGTAGTGGCGTCTCTCCGTGGCACCCCTCACTTCGAAAACCTGGGGCGCCCACGTCATTGCGTAGTTATCCAGCAGCGAGTGGTTTCC
>JBOGOU010000141.1:0-18432 GCA_050748205.1 Pyrinomonadaceae bacterium
ACCAAATCCTGCAAGGCCTGCCAACGAATGGCCGGGTCTCCATCGAGGAGCCAATGGATCGCCCGATCTGTCCGCGCTCCCGAAGTCACTCCTAAGGTGCTCATAGATCTATCGCGGCTTCATCTGCAATCGCTTGTTAGCTGGCGTCCGCCTGTCGGGCCATCGCCTTCACCATCGGGACGCAGGCTATCACGACACCAGTGGCTAATCGGTAACTCGATCTCTCCTGCGCCACATACCCCGCTCTTTCGTAGAACGGGACCGCGTTCAGAGATGCATTCAGCCGCAGCACCCCTAGCCCGAGAGCTCTCGCCCTCTCCTCCAGCTTCCGCAAGACCTCTAGTCCGATGCCACGCCGCGCCGCTTGCGGGCTCACGTAGACAGCCTCGACCTCAGCACTCTCCTGGTTAAGCACGCCGAACCCCACAATGACCCCGCCCTCCTCCGCCACAAAGAACTCTTTACTGCGGATAGACTCCTCATAGCTTTCGGGCTTCCTCGGGACCGCCCACGCCTGAATCTCTTCAGTTGTATACAGGGCTGTGCGGATCCCCCTGACGGCAGCAGCGTGCACGCTCCCGAGAGACTGGCAATCCTCTTCTCGGGCTCTGCGAATGTTAAGCATCTCTTCTAAAGAAATCGATACAGCAGATTCAACCACCAGCTAATGCCGTGTCCAGAGACAATGAACTGTTGAGGATTGCCTTGCTTAATGCCTAACCAATTCAGCCTTGCTTTGACATACTCGTAATTCTTAGCTTCATAGCATCGAAGGCCCCGCTGTCATAGCGGGAATCTTTAGCAGGCATTTTTACGAAGTTAGACTCCCATGAAAGAGCCATCGAGCGCTGTGCGGTGGGCGGGTGATTACCAAAAAGAAGAACAAGGAATTGATATTGAAAGTATTGGTCCTTCCCCATTTCTTCTTTTTCCTGCCGGGCCATTCGCTTTAACACAGTAGCTAATGCGTAGGGATTATAGCCACCTTTGTAGGTATTGTAGAACGCAGCACGATCAGCTTCTAGTTCGTCAAAACGAGCGAATCCTAGCAAACTCTCGCCAATAACGGCTATCGGTTTCTTTTCATATTCGTCCAATAGTTTCGACAGCGCCAATTCAACTTCAGCAGATGTTTTGACCTTTCGGGTACCTGTCAACCAGAACATTTGTCGAGTTACAGTTTTTGAAGCGTGCGCGAAGGCATCATGTGCAATTTCATGCGCCAATATCCCAGCCAATTCATCTTCACTTTCAATTTGTCCAAGCATCCCGCGACTTATGTAAATGCGCCCGCCTCCGGCGGTCATCGCGTCTGGGGTCCAATCAGTGGTAACGATGAATCTAAACTGCTTCTGTGGAGCGACTGAATATGAAACGAGATGATTGCCAACCTGCGATACATAATCAACCACAACCTTGTCATCAATTGGCGTAAAGATTCCCCCTTCTAACTTTTCAACGGCATCCGCAAGCCAGATCTCGGCTTCACCTTTGAAGATATTGTCTCCGCGAAGTGGTTTAGGAGCGAAAGGCGTTTTCGCGTTGCGCGAAGCTGGGGGTGTCCAAGTCGATTTAATAGAAACTTGTTGTGCAATTGCCAAAGCGAACGCGGATAAAAGCAGCACGGTAGCAGCAGCTAAGACTTTCCGACAGGCACTAATTTTTCGCACGGCTGTCTCCTTAATGAGTACGTGAGGCAATATCTGAACCAATATTTATCTCTAGGCGCCAGGCAGCAAATTCGTGAGCACGTGGCTGCAAAGAGCAGCATTTCCCAGACGCTTGTCGGATTAATGTCAGATGCATGCCAGGGGGAAAGCAAGCGACAAGATCCTTATCAAAGAGCCTGCCACAAGATGTGACAAAGACCTGGAAAAACGATAGGCCACGCCACGACATTGGCGATTGCAATGAGTAACGAGACGATCCGCTGCCAATCCCCAGCTAAACTCCAGTCGGATTCTGAATCGTCACTAATCGTGCGGGATCCCTATAAAGAACAGGAGGACGATGGAAAAGATCTTCATCATCAAAACAACACCACGGCGCAATTTGGTCTCCTGGTGGTGTCGCATTGCAATCTTGAGTTCCTCGCGTGTCCAGCGGTATTTCGCTTTGCAGGTTTCCAGCATACGAAGTGTTAACGAAGCGGTCTACCGCTGCGCGATGTCGGCACGGCCGGTCTTGGCGAATGCCTTGAACCGACCAGAGCCGTCCGCGCTGTAGATTTCCGCTAGAGGTTTTGTAGGATTACCGCGTCTTGATGCTCGTTAATACCGGCTTCAACATACTCGACTATCTTGAATAGTCGAGACCAATTGGCTTCGACATACTCCCTCGAATGCTGTGAGGTTTGATAGAAATCCGGCAGGCCGTGGCGGTTGAACACGCCCTTCCGGACAACTTTATGAAAAAATCCCATTTTCGAGGCCAACTCCCTGTCGCTCTCGGACCACTGAGAAAGAGCGGCAGTCCCGTGCACCGACAGTATCAAAATAGCGTCGGGCTTCGCCACGCGCTTAAGCTCGTGCAGCCAGGCGAATTGCATTTTCTCATCCAGGTGGGTGAAAACGGATATCGCATATATAAAGTCGAAAGTGTTATCCGCGTATCGTGTCGGCGGCATCGCGTCGTTCGCTTCCCAGCACGCAAAACGGAGGTGCTCCCGGCACCACGAGATTGCCTGCTTATCAATGTCCGTGGCGTAAAGGTGGCAGGACTCGGGACGGTCGTGAAAATGGCTCATCACCCGCCCACTGCCGCACCCGAAATCCAGGACATGGCTGAATGAGTAAATGTCTTTACCTATCCGGCCGAGCATATCTTTTAGGTTCTGCGCGCAAATCCGCCCGACCTTCAAGTGGATTGCCGCGTCCAGCGTCCCGCCTACCCGGTGACGGAGTAAGGGCGGCGGGATCGGAGGTGTGTTGTCACTACCATTCGTCCTTTTCCACTCCTCAAAACCTAACCTCAATGCTTTAGCCCGAAGCCGAAAATAGTAATACGGGGCGCGCAAAGGGCGTTTAAGTTTCTCCATCATTCCGGCAGAACGTTTCATGATCCGATTTCCCTGAATTTCTATCTCGTACTGAAGAGCTGAGGTCTAACGCCGATTCCAGTCCGCTGTAAACGCGTGTTGGGCAGCAGGGGCTGGACCTTTTTAACCTAGTAGTAGGTGAATTCACGATATACCACTTCTGTTCTCTTAATCTTCTTACCAGATGAATACGTGCGGGATGTCGAACCCGTCGTTCCAGTCGTCCAGTTGCCATGAGGATCTGGATCAAAATACTCTCCGACGCTGCCGCCGAAGCTAACAAATTCGATCGT
Source organism: Pyrinomonadaceae bacterium (assembly GCA_050748205.1). Classification (GTDB taxonomy): domain Bacteria; phylum Acidobacteriota; class Blastocatellia; order Pyrinomonadales; family Pyrinomonadaceae; genus PSRF01. The sequence continues at coordinate 3,331 of JBOGOU010000141.1, forward strand.
CGTCTTCCGGTGGGCGTCTTTGAGCGATAGCAACATATTCTCGTTCCGGTTCCTTGAAAGGAGCGCGCTCTTTATTGATTAGTGTTCCATCTGCCCTGTACTCAGCTACTTCAGTCAAGGCACCAAGAGTATCAAAGGTAAGCTGCGCCCTTCTGTAGAGCGTTCCATCCTCATTGAAGTCCTCGATTGTGCGATTCTTCTCGTATCCACTCTTGCCATAAGTATCAACAACTTTCCGCACCATCGAATTGGTGGAATCATAAGTAATCAGACCAGACTTTCTCTTACTCACAGGCTCATAGGTATACACAATCCTGCGACTCATGATGCCACTACTATCGTAGAGCTCCAGTTGGTTTCTGCTTCCCAATTTGTCGTAAGTGATGACGTGTGATAGCACGAGCGGGGTTTCTGTTCGCATGCCGTTTTCATGCAAAGTGGTCGCTTTCCTCACTCGGACAGTTTGCACAGGGCCGTTGAGCCCTTCGCGTTCACGGTCGGTTCCACTTTGAGAGTGAGCAGAGACGGCTAGCGAAACTAACAATAGGGAAATCAGTAGCGGTTTTTTCATGTTCACACCTTTAACGGAAGCCGCGGCCCAACTACGTATCATGAAATGACTGCGTATTTCTCCAGCGACCGCCCGAATGCGAAAAAGTCAATTACGATGCCCCAAGTCACTCTAGATTTGCTGGGCGTGGGCTTTGCGGCCAAGCTGATTTGATTCTCAGGAATGCTCATTGTCCTTCTGCTCTTGCCCACCCGCCCCATTGCTGGGTTGTTAGGCCAGGGACGTGGTATCGCAAGACCTGACCTCCGTTCCCTGCTGGTCGGAGCGCACGCCACCGGGGTTCGTCTTCCACGTAAAGGCGTTCCGGCTTTTCACGCAGCATCAAACCCCACTCAACGAGCGCTTAGGCATCCCGGCGAAGAAGAATTTCTACTATCGCGATCTTCCGCCCGACGTTATCGATGAGCTATCGCGGCGCCTCACCCGCGCGCTCGAACCCCTGCGCGCCACCGGCCGGCTCGGCGCCATCGTCTTTCAGTACGGTGGGCCAGTCCCTCCGGCGATACGCACGGAATCCGAGCCCGTCACCCGCAATCCGGAGCGGGTTTCCGCCTCGAGCACGAGTCTTGTTTCGCGCTGGCCGCTCGGCAGCTTCCGCAGCTCTACGTCGCAGACGAGATCCGCGAGCTTATCTCCGCTGACGTCGCGCTTCTCGCACGCCGGCTGCTCCTTACCTTCCTTGTCGCGCATCATGCGGACGGGCGCCTGCGCGAGACGGATGCTCGAGCGCTCAATCTCTTCCGGCGCATCGAGACTCTTCGAACTCAGAATTGCGACGGACACGACGCCGGGTTTCACCACATTCGGTTTCGCACCGGGCTGCACGACGATCTTTACCGGGAATCGCGTCGTATCGACGACCGCCGCCGTGCCGCCTGATGAGGTATCGACGGTCCAACCCGAGAGATCATTGGTTTCCAGCGCAGTCGGTAACAGACCCGGAATCGACACGTCGCCAATTTGCACCGTCGCGCCCGGTTTGCCCGTGACCGCGAACTGCAACGACACGCGGTCGGTCGGCGCACGGCCCTTCGGCGCGCTGCGGAGATCGAGCGGAATCTGCACGCGGGTGCGCACGCCGAGATCGGCCGCTGGGATCGACTGCACTACCACGTCGTCGAGCTTCACTTGCAGCTCGCCGCCGGCCGAAAGAAATCTCACGTCGAATGACAAGTTCACTCGGCTGCGCGGATTGGGCAGCAGCGTCCCAACCGATGCACCCGTCCCGCCACCGGTCGTCATCTGCACGGCTTGGGTGACGACGGTCGGATCGACCGTATCGAACTGCCGCACCGGGTCGCCGCGCGCGATCATCTGCGAGCCATCGGTAAACGAGATGTGTACGGCGAGCTGCCCGAGATTATTGAACGAATCACGATCAATGAGCACACGATTGACGGTTCGTCCGAACAAGACGTCGCCCGTTCCGATGACTCGGCCAAAGAGCGAGTTCGGGCCGACGACTATGGCGTTGCCGCTGGGAGACCTTACCTCGTACGCCACATTGCTCGAGTCGTTGATGGAGAATCCACCGAACTGGAGGGACGGGTTCGCAATCGTACTCGCGATGGTCGTCAACGTGCCGCCGCTTATGCGGAACACGCCACGGACGCCGATGTCGAGTACGCCGGTGAATGCGACCGCACCCTGCTCGTTGATGGCGACGCCATCAAAGCCCGCAAACTGGCCGCTGTCCTCGGCAATCACGGTGGTTTGCCCCGCCTTGCGAGTAAAGATCCCGCGCCCACCCAGCACACGCGTGCCGACGAATGCCACGGTTCCCAAATTATTGAGGGAGGGTGCACCTCTTATTGAACTGAAATCCGGACCCTCCTCGACGATCACGGTGGGCTGCCCGCCGAAGGCGGTCAGGACGACGTTGCCGCCGCCATCCCGCCGCGCGCCCACGACCGCCGTACCCACATCGTTGATCTGCACGCCCCCGAAACTGAAGAACTGCCCGCCCGAATCGAGGAGCTTCGTGGCCGAGTTTCCGCTGCCTCGCAGAAGCACTTCGTTGCCCGGTTCGGCAACCAACTGCGAAAGAAAGAGCACGGTTCCGGCGCTGTTGATAGAAGGGGCGATACTGAAGAATCTGAACTCGCCGAGACCCGTGTCGGCGAGTGTATTGATGCCGCCGGTGCCAACGCGTGTAAACATGCCTTCGACGCCGCCCACCAGAGTCCCGCCGAACGCAATACGGCCTGAACTGTTGATGGCAGGAAACAAGGGCAGGTTCGTGAAAGGAAACACTTTGGTATCTGCGATGGATGTGAACTTGTAGAAGAACAGCCGTCGCGCCTGACTTTCGCGCGAGGTCCCATGACCGACAATCAGCCGTTCAGGTACCCCCTGTGGAACCGGAAGCGGTTCCACCGTGGCGTAGGCCGCTACGGCCAGGGCAAGGCCGATGAATCCTGTCGAAACCCTCCAATGCCACCTCTTCATATCTCTTCCTCCTTCATCCAGTCGCGATGGTGCCCAGCGCAACCACTCAAGCTAGGCAATGCTTCCTCGTTACTCGCAACCACCATTTGACGCTTCCGCTTGCTTACTACCTTCTCGAAATGTCGTGCATAGGCCTCTTCAAGCTTCAAGTCACCGCTTTTCGTGAAGCGCAGTCGCAATCTACCTCCACGCGTTTTGCGGACGTAAACTGTCACCGATGGGCGGAGACTCAGATCGTGAGCGTGCATTCTGAGCAGCCGCAAGATCCGACTAGCCGCGCTCAAATTGCATTGAATTGCTCGCTCCAGAAAGGGCAGTCGACCCGCGCGCCATTCTTCAATTGATTCGGCATTGAGCAGACCCATCTCGACAAACACCTCAGTCGGCGAAACGAAATCTCGGCGAGCAAGAATAGAATCCACAGCACGGACCACCCGCAGGTAATATTTGTCGCTGCGATAATTGTCTACGGTGATGCTTTTCATTAGCACTATCCGCGCCAGCCAACTCCGCGCTTCAGCCTGCGCCGAGCGCAGACATTCAATCTGCGCCGCAAGAAAGTTGTTTGAGAAGCACGCTATCGAGGCGTCAGCTGCAAGCGTTTGTTAAGCATCGCCCTTGGTGGGTCGGAGCGCGTTTTGATTCTCTTTCGTAACTCTGATGAGGAAGCGCAACGCTTGATTCACTGCATCTGCATCTGGGAAGGCATCCGCGACATCAGGCTCTAGCCTAATGACATCGCCAAAGCTTTTACGTCCCGGACCGAGCTTCCTGACACGCAGACTTCGCAGATCATATTCAGGCCGAAGCTCATCTTCTAACTCTGATTCAACCTTCTTCATAGGCATTCCGTTCAGTCGATGTCACCTCTCTCGCGCTAATCAAGCGAACGACATCGTCCTTTTCTGTATACGACACGATCAATAAGCGACCTTCCTGCGACATACCGATAATGAGATAACGGTGCTCATCAGAGGAATGATCCGGATCATAGAAATCAACGTAGAGCGGGTCATCGAAGACGGTGGCAGCATCTGCAAAGGAGACTCCGTGCTTCTGATAATTGCCGGCCGCCTTCTCTTCATCCCACCCAAAATCCACTACTGAAGTATAGCACCTCGCTTTAGACCGCGGGCTACTGAGAGATGCCTAACGCTGCCCTTCAGCAGCCGGGCGACAACTAATCAAGCATTCAAGTTAACGGATGGGAGAACGCTGATTCCGGTCCGCTGCAAGCGCCGTTAGACGTGCGGTAGCGAGCTTTTTGCCTTTCCAACGATACAACAACAGACTCGCGGCACAGCACAAGGCCAGGTACACTCCGCTCAACGCAATCCCTTCCAAGTCCCACGAATGTGCAGCCAGAACTAAAAGTGAGAGCGGAATCAGACTAGTAGCAGCCGTCTGCCAAACAGCACTCCGAGCGAGAAGCCCTACGAATGCTCCTGTGAATAGAGCTACGATCGGTAAAAGGACAAATTGCATGACGCGCATTCCGCGAGCCATCATATCAAGGCGTCCCCGTACTTTTCCATCGTTTCTTGATACTCAGGCATTCTTCCACGCGCTGCAAGACTCTCTGATCCATTCACCTTGAGAAGAAGTTTGCAAGAAAGGTCCACAAGCCAACGCTAAGTAGGACGAAGCTGAGGATGACGCCACCTACGACAATAAGCACGCTGTGTTTCATGGCGCTCAGTCTCCTAGTCTCGGGTAAAGTAAGCACGTCTAACGCGCTTCAGCTGCGCCGAGCGCAACCATTCACTCTTCGCCGCAAGAAAGATGTTTGAGAAGCATGCTATCGAGGCGTCAGCTGCAAGGCTTTGTTGGGCATCGCTGTAGGGGAAAGGTACTACTTGCAACCAGACATCCCCGATTTGACATACTCGGCTAATGTCCCAGCTTGCTGCTTCTGCAACAGTTCATCCATCAAAGGAAACTTTGCTTTTGGCTTTGCCGCCTTGATGGCTTGCCACGTGCGGAGAACACCTTCGACACCCGCCAAATACACGGCAGCATCATCCTGCGCTTTGTCTGGATGCTCGATCACAAATTTTGCTTGAGCATACGCCAACTGGCCCACCAATTCTGAGTCGTAATCACCCTTAACACGCTTCGATTCACCGAGCACATTAGTACAAAGCTTCACTGTGATGTCAGGCACTTCTGCCAGAAAGAACAGCAACTTGGCACGATAATCTTTTGCGTCTTTGGCTAAGGGCGTCGTTTCAAGAAATGTTGCCATCTCAACGGTACGCGTACGCTCTTCAGGTGTTGACGGGCCTCTTCGCGCAGACGCAGAAAAAGCGCAGCAAACAAGAGAGAAACCCACAACAAGTAAGGATTTCATTTTCAGCATTAGAGCCATTCCTCGGTATTTTAAGTTGCCCCGGCGAAGATGCCCAACGCTGGCCTTCAGCTGCGGCGCGCGATCAGCATTCAACTTGAATTGAAAAGGTTACTTGAGAAGCATGCTATCGCGCCGTCAGCTGTAAGCGCTTGTTAGAGCTCAACCCACATCCTGCAACAACTCCGCAGCGGTACTCCACCCGCCCATGATCGAGCAGGTAACCAGCCAATAGGCCGTCACGGAGGCCGGCCCCCTTTCCTCTCTCTTCGAGGTCAATGCACCCAGCCGTCGAGAAGCTCGAAGGCCTCGGTCGGGTCGTCGGGGTTGAAGACCATCAAGAGGCTCCCGTTACCCTTCAGGCCGGCGTAGGCGCCGGTGCCGCTCACGATGCGCCACTGGCCCACGTTGGTAAGCAGGTTGCACTGCGAGTGGATCACGATGGTGCCCTCCGCGGCTGTCAGCGTGTGAACGCAATGCAGCGTCAAGCCGTTGACGCGGAACACTTGCGATTCCAGCCCGGACGTTTCGATGTCGCCGGTGGATTCGAACGTTCCGACGGCGGTGTCATCCGAGACCGCGAAGTCGTGAATGACGATGGAGACTGGCTGGCGCTTGGCGGCTTGTGCGCTCAGAGCGAGCGCCGCCATCACGAGGACGCACATCAAGACGCCCCTCCGCGGGACCGTGCGGCTACGCTTCGCCACGTTCGTGGCGGCAATCCAAGAACTGTACTTCATGGTGTACCTTCCTTTCTGAAAGTGGTCTGCGACAAGTTAGAATCGTCATCTCCCGGCGTGCAGACCGAGCGCCGGGGTGATGCCGGGCCGGTGAGGAGCGTGCTTGGCGGAAAGGACCTCACCTGCCGTTTGGTGTTGTTCACACGATCTACGTCCTCCCAACGAGGCAGGCATCTCAGCGGGTGTCGTCCTTGGTAAAAACTCAGCCAGGATGGAAGCAACGTGGTGTGTGTCTCCTTGGACAAAAAGGGCCTAACGCTGGCCTTCAGCTGCGGCGCGCGATCAGCATTCAAGCTAAAGGAACAAGGCCACTTGAGAAGCATGCTATCGCGCCGTCAGACTGCAAGGCTTTGTTGGATTGCGGCGTTCATTTGAAATTTCAACTTAGCAAATCGATTTTTAGCACCTCACTTGATGACGCAATTCTTCAACTCGACGTTGAGACTTTTTCCGTCGCAGGTTCCTTGGACCGTCGCTAGCGTACCTTTCTTCAGCTTCGCAACGGCGCCTTTCTGCGAATCATCAACAAAGCACTGCACACTCACAATAGACATTTCTTTTCCCTTTAGCGTGACTGACGTAGAACCAAAGACCGTGTCAATTGACTCGACTTTCCCGGTCACGAGAAGCTCCTTTCCCTCATACTGCTGGTCAGCAGCCACTTCGTTGTCATCATAAGCGGAAGCCAACGCCAATGCTGTGATAAGAATAGGCGAGGCAGAAGGACTCGGGCTGGATGAAGACGAAGAGGAAGGCGAGTTAGAGTCGCCCTGGCGATTCTGAGGTGTGCCGGCGCAGCCAAGAATTAGGCCCAGCCAAAGAGCGAAGACGGTAGCGAAAGAGACAAGCGAAGATTTGCGACTCATTGTTTTACCTTTGGGTGAAGATCCAATCCTATACAACGAACAAGCAATCCAACGCCCGGCATCACCCGCGCCCACAATCAAGGTGCATGAGAGGCTCCGTGGCGGGGCGTCGGGTGCATGCCGTTGTTAGGTGGCGGCGGTGGGTCAAAGACCTTCGGCTCTTTACGACGAAACCATAGGAGATAAAACGGGTAAAGGATAAACCCATTCAGGAACGCACAAACAATGAACCCATATTCAAAATGATAGCCACTCATGTTTAGCGGTATCTCATACCCATAGCGGCCAGCGACCGCCGGCAAAAGGCCGACGGTTACAACTAACGCGCTCAGGGGCAGCGTAAGTAAGAATCCGGGCAGCCCTGCCCAATCAGAATCCATGTATCTGAATTCAAGGAAGAAGACCGCTGCCATTAACAGCCAATAGAAAATAACCAAGCGCGCCCAAGATTTCGCCTTTGGAACTTTCATAACAATGCGAGCCACCTAACGCTGGCCTTCAGCTGCGGCGCGCGATCAGCATTCAAGCTGAAGGAATAGGATTACTTGAGAAACATGCTATCGCGCCGTCAGCTGCAAGGCTTTGTTAGGCATCGCCTCGGGAGTAATCATACTCGTAACTCCTGCTGCCCAGAATGCCCTTTACTCTTTCTAGGATCTCGTCCCTTCGACCCTGTGCCCATTCGGGCGCGCTCTTCTTCCATTCCTCGTCTGTCGGCACGTAGATCACGTGCGGACCCACAGCCATCATTTCACCATCGATAATTACATGCTCGACTGAACGCCCACGCTTCTCTTCATATCTGATGCTATCCCGTCCGGCTCGTCTGGCCCAATAACCGCGACGACTTAGCGAATACTGCCGCCGGGCTTCAGCGTATAGATAGAAAAAGGGCCATAACAGGAAGAGAAGAAACACGTAAAGCAGCATTCCAAGGTCTTTCAAAAATACCTCCCAACGCATCCGTGGTGAGATATGCAATTCATTGATCAGAAGACCTGTGGCCAAAGAGGAAGATGGCCTAACGCTTGGCTTCAACGGCGCGGCGCGAACTCACACAAGTTACGCCGCAGGAAATACCATGAAAAGGATGCTATCGCCGCGTCCGCTGCAAGCCATTGTTATGCGGCGCCGTTGCCAGCGATTTCTTTGCGCGTCTCTAACAGCTCTGAGGCAGCATAATAATCAACAGGTAAGTAGCGCCCCTCTGCTGCCCGCCACAGGAACTCGTCAATGGAGGCCGCTACTTCAGCGTACGCCGACTTCGGGTCGGCAGCCTCCTCCCGGAATTGATCATGGCTGACGAGCCCAATCGCACATCTCTCATCGTTGAAGCACAAGACCAGAGGATCGCCGTTGGCGGCATACCCAATCGGAAACATATTTGCGACGATTAGGCTCGGGAGATCCTTGTTGGCAAGGCTCTCTTCCACACTGTAGAGGGTATAGCCTCCAATCCCCCGTCCGCTGTTCGTCCAGTACCACTGAAGCACACGCTTCATTCCGAGTGGAAGTGGCATTTCTTCGAGCGTCTGGTTTGCCTCGTTGGGACAGCGGCCAACTTGGAGAGAGCCATCTGAATCGAGGTGTTGAAAAAGATCTCGTATTAGATCAGTGCGCATAATAATTACGAAAGCCGCATAACGATGGCCTTCAGCTGCGGCGCGCGATCAGCATTCAAGCTGAAGGAATAAAGTCACTTGAGAAGCACGCTATCGCGCCGTCAGCTGCAAGGCTTTGTTCGACGGCGCGTTGAGCGTAAACCCAACGACTGGGTAGGCTGCGACCTGCTGTAGTTTCTACCTATTCCCAGTCCTTCTTTAGCAGCAATTCTTCAATCCTGTAGGCATGAAACATCTCGTGGTTCAGCAGATGCCGGAACATGATCCATACCGAATAATGACTGAATGCCTCATGCTCTGCCGTTCGCTGCCAGTCCTCCACCGATAGTTCCTTCAGCCTCTTAACCAGACTGGCTCGCTCTCTCACATACCGGTCGAGTGCTTCGTCTAAATCAACGCTAAGTAGTGCTCCCGATTCCACCTCTGGAGAATTAAGGATGGACCTTATAAAAGGCGCTGGAGCAGATAACATCAAGTCGAGGCGCGCGAGGAATGGCCCATCACTGGCGGAGAGATGACAAGCGTGTTCATGAGCGGACCATTTCGTCGGACTGGGCCGACGCTTCAGGAACTGGGGCGGCACCTCACGAATAAGGGGAATGATAACACCAGGGGAATTTTCTAAGGCGGCTATTAAGGTGGTTGTATCGCTCATCAACTTCTCCTACGTTCATCTCAGCTTGTAAGCCGCCGAACGCTGGCCTTCAGCTGCGGCGCGCGATCAGCATTCACGCGGAAGGAAAAAGATTACTTGAGAAGCATGCTATCGCGCCGTCAGCTGCAAGGCTTTGTTGGGCGCGATCGACAAACAACAGTTTAGCCAAACTCATTCGACTTCATGCTTCCATAGAATTCTCTTTTCCGACCGGTCAAAGACCCACACGCGATTCCAAGGGCCTGAGGTAAGCATAGCGTTAGCCAGCAATCTGACATTGGCGGGTATAAACGCCAAGTCAAAGTACGGTGCGACTTGCTTGTCGTAGTAAACCAACAGCTCAAGCGGCCCGTCTACTCCATCGTATCGCTTCGAGGCTTTGCTTTGGAAGACATGGAGCAACGGCTCGGTGTGTGATAGTGCCCCTCCCATAGATCTCATTGTCGTCAGAGTAATACTAATGTTTCTTGCAAGATCTTGGTCCGTGATCTCAGCCAGTTCAAAGTAATGCCTGGAGCCTGTGATATTGCAGCTTATATCTGGTAGATCCGGCGGTGACTCGTTCCGAACAGAAGACAATTCAAGGTCAAGGTTTGCCACATTGGCAAACTCTTCAAATACAGTTCGCTCACGCTCGGTTTTTTCTTTCTCGCTCGCGTTCATTGTTCTCTATTCACCTCTCCAGATATCGCAACTGAGCGCCCAACGTCAGAGTTGACCGGGCGGCGCGATTTCACGCAACCTTCGCCGCACCAGGTTTGATGCGAAACACGCTCCCGCCGCTCCGGTCCAACGAGTTGTTGAACTAAGCGCTACGCGCAGCTAAAGCCTTCCTCTTAGCAACCCGATCATTCTCAATCGCAAGTCCTCTCCGACTACACTTCTATGAAACGGTCCAGAGATTCTTAGCAGGAAACTGGACCGCTCAACTTTCTTTGGAGGTGTAACCATGAGCGAACTGCGAAAGAGAATGATCGAGTGTCTGCAACTCCGCGGTCTCGCGGAGCGAACTCAGGAGGCGTACACCAGAGCCGTAGGCCAACTGGCCGCACATTATCATAAGTCGCCTGAGCAGATCAGCGAAGCGGAACTGCGGCAGTACTTTCTCTACCTCAAAAACGTCAAGCATTACTCACGCAATACCATGACCGTCGCCATCTGCGGCATCCGCTTCTTCTACGAGCAAACGCTCAACCGTAACTGGGCCATCTTCGGCATCGTGCGTCCGGCCCCGGAAAAGAAGCTACCTGTCATCCTCAGCCTCGCGGAAGTGCGCCAGATTCTTGGCCGCGCCAGACTACCGCGTTATAAAGTTTGTCTGACGACGATCTATTCGTGCGGCCTGCGCTTGCAGGAAGGCACGCATCTACAGGTCGCTGACATCGACAGCGCGCGCCTGATGATTCACGTTCGCCATGGCAAGGGCGCCAAAGACCGCTACGTGCCGCTGCCGCAACGGACGCGGCAGTTGCTGCGCCAGTACTGGGTTACTCATCGCAATCCGCTGCTGCTCTTTCCCGCTGAAGGTCGTGACCACATCGACCTGGCGCAGGCCACCGAGCCGATGTCGCAGAGCAGCGTCCAGGACGCCTTCCACGCAGCGCTCAAAGAAAGCCGTCTCAACAAACGCGCCTCGGTGCACACGTTGCGCCCTTCGTGGGCCACCCATCTGCTCGAAGCCGGGGTCAACCTGCGGCTGATTCAGGAGTGGCTGGGCCATAGCTCGCCGGCCACCACCAGCGTCTACACGCACCTGACCGTCAAAGCCGAACAACTCGGCGCCGTGACCCTCAACCAGCTCATGAGCGACCTCTGAAGCGGAGCCGCTGATGGTCGAAGTGGCCGAGATCTTCCGGCTGCAGGGTCCTGACTATCGAGAGAAGTTCGGCAACCGGATGCTGCCCTCACACCGCCGGGCCATGCAGGACATCGAAACCTGCCGCACCGCCAGCCTTGGCGGCCAACTCTATTACTGCGCCCAGTGCCAGGAGCAACGTTACAGCTATCACTCCTGTAAGAACCGGCACTGTCCCAAGTGCCAGAACGAGCAAGCCAATGAATGGCTCAAAGAGCAAAGTGAGCTGCTGCTTCCCACTCATCACTTCCTGGTCACCTTCACGCTGCCCGCAGAGTTGCGAGCCCTCGCCCGCAGCAATCAGAAGACGATCTACAACCTCCTCTTTCGGACTTCTGCCGCCGCTTTACTGCAACTCGCCCAGGACCTAAGGTTCGTCGGAGGTCGTCTGGGCATGGTCGGCGTGCTGCATACCTGGACCCGCCAACTCATCTATCATCCGCACGTTCATTACATCGTCACCGGCGGTGGTCTGACTGATGACGGCCGCTGGCGCGGTGCACGGAAAGACTTGCTCGTGCCCGTCAAAGCGCTTTCACCAATCTTCTGCGCCAAGTTCCGCGATGCCCTCAAGCAGACGGAACTCTTTACTCAAGTACCGCCCCAGGTCTGGCAGAAACACTGGGTGGTCCATTCCGAACCCCTGCGCTCAGGCCTGCAAGCCTTCCAGTATCCCGCCCCTTACATCTTTCGCGTGGCCCTCAGTAACAACCGCCTCCGCAAGTTGCATGATGGTCAAGTCACTTTCACTTACAAAGAGTCGGCCACTGACCAACTCAAGCGTTGCACCCTCTCCGCTGCAGAGTTCATCCGTCGTTTCCTCCAACACCTGCTCCCCAGTAGGTTCATCAAGGTCCGTTACTATGGCCTGCTTAGCCCGGCTCATCGTCTACTGCTACAGAAAGCCAGACAGCTGCTCTCAGCCACTAGCAGCAAACTAAAGAGCCAAGTTCTAAAAACCACGCTCGCGGTGCTAACTTGTTCGCACTGCGGCCGGCCACTCACGCTGCTCGGCCCAATCGCCAGAGGTCGCCCTCCATGAAACTCCCACTGCCGGCTATTTGTCCTCTTCCGATTGTCTCCGGCCACCGCAGCGAACTCCCCTCGCCGTCACTGCCGAACTCTGTCAGTGAGCGCAAAAACAACCAGCCTCAGTGGCTGGCTTCCTCTACCTCAAGCTCAACTTCTGTCGCCTGCCGCCTCTTTTTCTTCCCCAGGCCGAAGCTCCACACCCCTATCATCGCCCCAAGCTCATTACTTAAACTCCAAGTAACCTCTAACCCGGCTTAGTTCAACACAGAATTGTGTGGCCGCTTCCTCTCCCGTCAGTCCTCCCTTTCGCACAACGCCCCACACTAATTCTTAATACGTTCGGCGGCGCGTAAATGATTCACGCGCGCGTTAGTAAGTTCAACGTTTCTTTTTCCTTTTCACGTGGGTCAAGTATCTTTTGAAGTTCGCTGACAAACGACCGCTTAAGTTCGACGAGCTTGGGCCGTATTTCTAGGTTCGGGGTTTGTCGTCGATAGTCCATTTTCGCCACCAGTCGGTGCGCCCCAACTACGCAGTCAAGCGACGGCTGTCGGAAGCCCCGAAAGGCAACAGGTTTATGGTGTCCGTGAGCGTCTTCGTGCACGTTAGGCAGAAACCATCGTCCCTGATCCGCCAGAGTGGATAGTGTTGACAGGAGATTATGGCGTTTGTTGAAAAACTCCCCGGCAGGCAACTTGCCGGGATCAAGGTCGCAAAGAAAAACAGCCTCGGTCATTGATTGACACGCGGCATCAGCCCAACGTCGCAAGTCAGAATCGTATTGTCGCCTAAGAGCGAGTATCTGGATTCGCCGCTGCTTCGCAGTATCGCGACGTGTGCGGACAGCGAAATACACAGTAGCGACTGCTGCTAACAACGTAATACTCGTAGCCACGATTTGAATTGTCAGTGACATAGGAGATGCCGCCGAACGCCGCGCTTCAGCCGCGCCGAGCGCAGGCATTCAATCTACACCGCAAGAAAGAGGTTTGAGAAGCATGCTATCGAGGCGTCAGCTGCAAGCGCTTGTTCGACGGCGGATTAGAAGGACGAGGCTCCAAACGATTCTCTTTTTTGATCCACGACCTCTGACAAGTATGGCACCAAAGAACTTTTCTCTCTTCACCTTTCAATTCGCACTTCATCCATGCGCCACACTCAGGGCAGGATGCGCCGCGAAACAGGAACAGCTCTAGAGCCAACCACGGGAGCTGAAACAACAAGTCAATCAGCCATATCTTCTTTCACCAGCGAAGCCGTCGAACGCTGGGCATCAGCGGCGCACACGAACCGCCGCCAGCGACAAGCCTTGCATAAGAGACATGCTAATTGCGCGTCCGCTGCATGCCTTTGTTAGATCGCGCCATCGGATTATATCGATTCATTACCAGTACAGCTTTCGACCTCATCAGACGAGGGACTAACCAAAACCACTGAAGATATCCAACTGCGAATGTGGTCCCCCATAAAAATAAGAACCACAACCACATCTCGAAATCCGGTCTTCCTGCTCCCGTCGGAGGATAATCGAAGATCGCTTTCTGTAACCAAGTGACTCCCCACATAAGCGTGAAGATGAGAGCAAACGATGCTATCCCACTGGGAAACGATAACATCAGCATTGCGGCCCAATTGGAATTAGCCAATCTGCTTTTAGATCGGAACTCATATCTCCGACTAAGAAGAAGTAACTCAAGAATACGGCAAGATTAAGAGCAGCCCAGGTGATTTTGATGAGGCGAATTGGATTCATAACGACCGTCCATAAAGAAGAAGCGTATCTAACGCCGGCCTTCAGCTGCGGCGCGCGATCAGCATCCGAGCTGAAGGAAAAAGGTTACTTGAGAAGCATGCTATCGCGCCGTCAGCTGCAAGGCTTTGTTATGCGCGGCCGACGATTTATCACGCGTTCTTTTACGAACGGGAATACCGCGCATACAATTCCTTAGAAACTGAACTTCACTTTTCTTAACGAGTGAATCGAACTCAAGCATCGGACGTTCGCGGCCCATCGGTTCCAAGATGGTGTTGAGTTCCGATGCATAACCCATGTCATGCCAGATAACTCTGTTCCACTCAACTTTCCGGTAGTCGACAAGATATGTTTTTGCGCGCATAGCCCGGGCTTGAGCCTCGCCTTTACAGGAGCGTTTACCGGCCCAAACAAAAATATGTCCGACAAAAGCAGGATTATTTGAGAGGAAAACGGCGAAATTGTCTAAACGGGCCTTCTCCCATTCCCAATCAAGATCACCATAGCTGTCAAAGAAAGAGCTTGGAGATACTGAGGGCGTTGAGGCATACACACCAACCGGCAGGAGGCATAGGATAAGGATGAAGATGAAACACTTCTTCATGGCATTACTTGGAGACTAGCGCATAACGCTGGCCTTCAGCTGCGGCGCCCGATCAGCATTCAACTGGAAAGAAAGAGACTACTTAAGAAGCATGCTATCGCGCCGTCAGCTGCAAGGCTTTTTTAGGGCGCATGATTTCACGGTTGCTGCAAGCTAAATCTGATACCGGTTAAGAACCTTGTCGTTGAAATCAGCCCGCAGATCCGCTCGCCCGCTCCGTGTAAAACAGCGTAATAGAGTAAAAGCCAGACCTAACCACTGCCCGATATTGAAGGTTCCATCGTATATGAGAAATCTGTTGATTGAAGGTGCGAACGTTGCGAACAAAAAACCCAACGCAATGAACACAATTGACCAGAAGATCGGGGAGAACAAGTAAAAGAGAATTGCCCTCGGCCGTATCACTCCTTTGAAATAGTAGTAGATACTTTTAGGGAGTCCGTAGAATAAGGGCAAGAGCACGAGGCTGAACAACATCATGCCGACGAAAAAGCCAAGCATCAAGGAAAGTGCAAACCAAATAAAATTCATGGTGGGTGCTCCTTTCGCTGCAAGTCACTACCGCGAATGCGGCCTAACGCTGGCCTTCAGCTGCGGCGCGCGATCAGC
>JBOGOU010000142.1:0-7194 GCA_050748205.1 Pyrinomonadaceae bacterium
GAGTACAAGGTCCTCACGGTTAACGGATTGCCGTTGGGCCAGGAAGTGAAGGAAGGCAAGGACTACAGCAAGTACGTGGGGGGCGCCAGTTCCAGTGGAGTCGAATATATTTCCGCTCTGGCAGATATTTTCAAGGAAGAGTCAAAGACCACCTTCAAGCCAGTCGACACAGATCTCCTCCAGACGCGACGAACAATTGTTTACGAGTATGAGGTCAAAAAACCTTTCTCAAGACTCACGCTGAGCGCGGATCGAAATCTCGTTGCGGAGGTTGGGTCTCGCGGGAGAGTGTGGATAGACCGGGAGACAAACCGCGTACTGCGTTTTGAGCAGATAGCGACTGAGATCGCGGGTGATTTTCCCATTACCGCTGCCAGCAGTTTGATCGATTACGATTGGGTAACGATTGGCGAGCATAAGTATGTGTTGCCCACTCGCTCAGAGATTCTGATCACCACTGTCAACAAGAAACAAGTCGTGCAAAGTCGGAATGAGATCCGCTTTCGCGGCTACCGGAAGTTTGGCGCCGAACTTAAGGTCATTGATGAAATCGATGAGAAGGACTTCCCACCCGAGAAGCCGTAATAAAAGCACTGGATTCCCCTCTGTTCCGTCCACAAAAAGGCTGGTTTCACCCCTTGTTGGTTGAGATGTCTACTCTGCTGATCAACAAAAGCATATCTGTGGTGCGCCAGGCATAGTCCACAACTGTAGACACAGGTTCGGCCCGGTCTGTTTTCCCTGGTTCACATGCAAGAAAACTTACTAGGACAGATTTCCGCGAAAATTCTCGCTATTTCTTGTGATTTCCGCACCGGCCACCCGAAGGTACGCCCGTTGCTTGTTGCTCAGAGCAGGTAAGGAGATTTTCCAGGATGAAGCCTACTGTTCTGATAATAGACGACGACGCAGCCATCACCCAGCAACTCTTCTGGACGCTCTGCGACGATTACGATGTCGTGACAGCAAACGATCTGCACACTGCTGTCCGGCGCGCTACCATCTACGAACCAGATGTTTCGATTCTCGATCTGTATTTTCCGCCTACTGCGGACTCACCGGAAGTGGGTCTGCGCATTCTCGAGTACATCAAGGCGCACTTTCCCGAATCGAAAGTGGTCGTCATAACCTCCGCTAGCGGCGTTGACGCCCTGAAAGCTTGCTACGCCGGCGGCGCTGATGAACTTCTGAACAAACCCTTCGACACTGAACAACTTCTCGCAACTATGCGCCGGCTAGCCCCCTTGCGCCGCCTCGACGTTGCCTATCCGGGGTAGCTTGCGACGGAAGATCGCCAAGACGCCAGGCTTACAGAATGGCAGAACCGAAACAGTAGAAGCAGCGACTGACCCCCCTTTCGGCTTTGCCTTCCTGGCGTCTTGGCGGTTCATGATTCTAGATTGTTCAAACTCACCACAACCGCCAAGGCGCCAAGGACGCCAAGAATCACAGAACAGTAGGAGCTGACACCTCTTGCAGGTTTTGTGTTCTTGGTGTATTGGCGGTGCGGAGCCTTGTTGCTTTACATTGAGCTTGGGATCCATTGGCTACCGCAAATGGTTCTGTGTTGAGTGACTGGTTGTCATCTTGAGCTTGGGATCCATTGGCTACCGCAAATGGTTCTGTGTTGAGTGGCTGCTGGTCATCTTGAGCTTGGGATCCATTGGCTACAGCAAATGGTTCTGATGTTGAGTGTTTCTGATTTTAACCGATTCACCGCGTCCCCGCGTCCCCGCGTCCCCGTGTCTCGGCGTCCCCGTGTCTCCGCGTCCCGGCGTCCCCGTGTCTCCGCGTCCCCGTGTCTCCGAGTCTCCGTGTCTCCGCGTCCCCGTGGCTGCTGACTTCTGCCTGTTCGTCTGCGATAATGATCACACCCCAAAGTAATTCGCGTGGCGGTAGTTTTGATTTGCCGGAGACCTTTGAGCCTCCAGTTGCGGATCCGGCCTCGATTGCGCAAATCATAATCATGAGTGAAGTCATGGAGAGAGTTCGAGGAGTGCGGGAGTTACCGGTCTTTCCCTTGCCGGTGGTGCTGTTTCCGGGCGTGCCGCTGCCACTGCACATCTTTGAGCCGCGCTATCGCCAGATGCTCAATGACATAAGAGTAAGCAATAACTTCTTTGGCCTCTCTTACTTCGACTCGAGTGCGGGAGAAACTGAACTGCCGCCCGCTGGTCACGTCGGTTGCGTCGCGGAAGTCACGGAAACACAATCGTTGCCGGACGGCCGTTCTAACATCCTCACAATTGGTCTTATCAGGTACCGGGTCGACAACTACATTGATCGCGGCGACCCCTACCTGGTCGCGCAAGTCAGCTTTTTTGAAGACGACGAAGAGAACGATGAGCTACTGAATCAGACTTCGCACGACGTGGCAGAGACATTCACGCGCATCGCCAGGGCGGTGCGCATTATCAATGATGAGCGAGCCAGCTTACCAGATATCTCCGATACAGAGCCGCAACGGCTCTCGTTCCTGGTGGCCGCGGCCATGGAGATTGATGCGGAGTTAAAACAGGAGCTGCTCGAACTTCGGTCCACTTCTGAGCGATTGCAAAGGTTGCGCGAGATGCTGGCCCGCGCTGTTTCGAGTTACGAAGAGCGGGCCCGCGTGCATGAGCTGGCGAAGGGAAATGGGCACAGCGGTAAGAGACTTGAAATCGAGTGATGCCGGAAGAAACCACGAACGAGGTCAGCCAGATAACTGTGCGCGTTCTCTTCTTCGGCGCCGCCCGCGACGCTGTTGGGCAAAGTGAAATACAGTTTGCGCTCGTACGCTCAACAAGAGCTGCGAGTGCATTTGAACGATTGCTTGTTGAATTCCCCGGCCTGCGGCGCTTCGGTCGTTCCTTACTCTTTGCAATCAACGAAGAATACGCATCTCCCGAGCAGGAAGTCAGTGAAGGAGACGAGCTGGCAGTTTTTCCTCCCGTGAGCGGCGGCTCGGAGGCGCCAGTGGCACAGACTTCAGTCTGTGGAACCGAAGACTCATCTCGCGACTTCTTCGAGTTGACTACCGAGCCGATCGATGTCGGAGCAGTTGCGCGTAGAGTGGTACTGCCGGAATGCGGCGCAACGGTTACGCTTGATGGCTATGCGCGAGAGTGGACAGCAGGACGCAAAACTCTCTACTTGATTTATGAAGCCTACGCCCCCATGGCTGTCAGTGAGTTGCGGCGATTAGGAAGACAAACTCACGAGCGATTCGCCATTGCTCACATCGGCATTGTCCATCGCACGGGAAGAGTCGATATTGGCGAGACCAGCGTCGCGATTGCCGTCAGTGCCTCTCACCGCGGGGCGGCCTTCGAAGCTTGCGAATGGGCCATTCGCGAGCTGAAACGTACCGTGCCGATTTGGAAAAAAGAAGTGTTCGAAGACGGGGAAGTGTGGGTGGAAGGGGAGCGCCCAGACACGGAAGAACACTGATCATTTTCCATTTGTCATTTTCCATTTGTCATTTTTCATTTGCCCTCGACCATGGCATCTACGAGGAGGAACCCACGCTTTAAATGACAAAATGAAAAGTGTCCAATGACAAATGGAAAATGTCTTTATCATTGCGTCTACGAGGTTCCTCATCACCAAGAACTCCCCGCCTTAAATGACAAAATGAAAAGTGTCCAATGACAAATGGAAAATGTCTAAGTCGTGGGCGCGCCTTCAATTTCCTCATCCGCTGCCGCTTCAACCAGCGAAGCGCTGGTAACCATGTCGCCCGGGTCAGTCTTAATGAGACGTACTCCCTGGGCGCTGCGGCCGGTCTTGCGAATCTGATTTGCCTCCAGCCGGATGAGTTTAGCCTGTTGCGTGATGATCATGATCTCGGATTCGTCTTCAACGGGAAATACGGCCACAACCTTGCCCGTTTTTTCCGTGGTCTTCATGTTGATGACGCCCTTGCCGCCACGAGACTGGAGCCGGTAAGTCGTGATTGGAGTCTGCTTGCCATACCCCTGCTCAGAAACGGAAAGCATTCTCTCAACATCATCAGCTGAAACCGGGCATACTGAAACCACGAAATCATCGGGGCGCAGATCGATGCCGCGTACGCCACGCGTTGCCCGGCCCATCGGCCTGACTTTCTTTTCGTCAAAGCGAATTGCCTGGCCGTTGTGAGTAGCAATAAAGATGCGTTTGGTGCCGTCAGTCAAAACCACATCGAGCAACTCATCTCCATCATCGACATTGATTGCGATTATGCCGTTCGTGCGTATGTTCTGAAAATTATCAAGTGAGGTCTTCTTGATGATTCCCTTGCGCGTGACCATCACGACGTAGCGACCGGCAGAGAATTCCCGCACCGGAACGACTCCCGCAAGTTTGCGATCGGAAGGAATGCTTATCAGATTCACAATCGCCTTGCCTCGAGCCGAGGCGGCCGCATCGGGCACCTCATGGACCTTAAGTTTGTAAACCATTCCGTCGTCCGTAAAGATCATCAGGTAGGCATGAGTCGAGGCGATAAAGAGGTGTTCGACAAAGTCGTCATTTTTCGCCGCGGCGCCAAATCTTCCCTTACCGCCTCGGCCCTGGCGTTGATAAGTGGTAATCGGGGTGCGCTTGATGTAGCCGTTGTTGGTAACGGTAATCGCTACGTCCTCGTCCGCGATTAGATCTTCGATGGAAAACTCCGCACCTTCGTCAATGATCTCGGTTCGTCGCGCGTCGCCAAACTCCTTTTTTACCTCCTCGAGCTCATTGGTGATTACGCGCCGCAATGCACCCTCGTTGGCCAGGATATTCTCCAGCTCGGCAATCAATTTAATGATTCCCTCATACTCGTCCGTAATCTTTTGTCGCTCCAGGGCCGAAAGACGTCGCAACTGAAGATCGAGGACGGCCTGCGCCTGAATCTCGGAAAAGGCGAGTCGTTCCATTGTCTTCTGCATTTTGTTCAGATACGTCTTCAGCGGAGTGTCGGAGGGAGCGCCCTTCCAGGTTTTCACCTCGCTCATCGTCTTCAAATCGGCGGTGAGCCATTGACGCGCTTCGTCGACTGAACGTGAGTTCCGAACAAGTGTGACTATGAAATCAAGGGCGTCGATCGCCTTCGTTAGCCCTTCCAGGATGTGTGCGCGGGCTCGGGCTTTTCGCAGCTCATACTCTGTGCGACGACGCACTACCTCGCGCCGAAACTCCACAAAGCATTCAAGCATCTGCTTCAGGTTGAGGACGCGTGGCTGATTGTTGACGATCGCCAGATTGATGACGCCAAACGAAGACTGCATCGGCGTCAGCTTGTAAAGCTTGTTAAGGATCACCTGGGGTACTGCATCGCGTTTTAATTCCACGACGATGCGCATGCCGCTGCGATCTGACTCGTCGCGCAGATCGGCTATTCCCTCGAGCTTCTTTTCATTGTGGAGCTCGGCAATGCGTTCGATAAGGCGCGCTTTGTTGACTTGAAACGGTATCTCCGTAATCACAATGGCATCGCGCTCCTGGGCACCGCGACCGATGCGATCGATGCCGGCGCGGGCGCGAAGTTGCAAAACGCCACGGCCCTCCACATATGACTTTCGAATCTCCTCGCGACCGTAAATGAAACCGCCTGTGGGAAAGTCGGGGCCGGTGACGATCTTCGTCAGCTCCTCAACAGTCATGTCTGCATTCTTAAGCAGGGCAATAGTGGCTTCCACGACCTCGGTCAGGTTGTGGGGCGGGATTTTCGTAGCCATGCCGACAGCGATTCCGTCAGACCCATTGACGAGAAGATTTGGTATTCGTGCCGGCACCACCTTAGGCTCGCTAAGGGACTCGTCGTAGTTAGGTTGAAAATCAACAGTTTCTTTTTCTATATCGGCCAGGATTTCGTTAGCCACGCGGGCCATGCGCACTTCCGTATAGCGCATTGCCGCTGCTGCATCGCCGTCGACAGAACCAAAGTTTCCCTGGCCGTCGATTAGCGGGTAGCGCATTGAGAAATCCTGCGCGAGCCTTACGATTGTGTCGTAAACGGCTGTGTCGCCGTGCGGATGGTACTTACCGATGACATCACCGACGATGCGAGCGCTCTTTTTGTAAGGTTTGTTGTAGGTATTACCCAGCTCATGCATGGCCCAGAGCACCCGCCGGTGGACCGGCTTGAGTCCGTCCCTCACGTCGGGGAGCGCGCGACCAATGATCACCGACATTGCGTAATCGAGATAGGACCGCCTCATCTCATCTTCGATGTTTATGTGATTTCGTTCAGAAGTTTCCATCCCGTTGACCTTTCCAGTACAATCCGCCCGTTGCGAAATTCCTAATCCGCCGTGAGCCTGGGCAAAGAAATGCCCGCGACTCACTAAAGTTGCAGCCGTTTAACGAACATCATCCTGCGGTTTAATTCCAGCTTTTTGGGTGCTCGAGAGACAGGCATTACGTCGATTCAAAATTACGAGACATTGTAGCTTGCGCGGGCGGTTTTTGCAAACCCTAAATGACTCATAAAGCCCAATGGAATCAATAGCTTCGGCCGGGTTCGCTCACCTCGAGCCGAAGGGTGTTACCGGCTGGCGTCCTGTTATACTTTCAGCCTCCTAGTTTGTCTCGTTCAGCAGGGCAGAAGGTAAGATGAAAGAGGTACCACATAGACGCATTCGCGAGCGATTGGAACTCAAACTGCCAGTACGAGTACACTGCCGAGAAACGCTTGATTTTGAGTGGACCGAGATCACACGCCTCACAGATGTCACACCATTTGGCGCAGGTTTTACGTTGAAGCGTCCGGTCGAAAGGGGTCGTTTACTTCACATGACTATCCCTATGCCTCGACAGCTGCGCGTGTTTGATCATGTGGAAGACCAGTACAAGATCTGGGCGCTTGTTCGTCATATGAGACGGTTGCCGGAAGAAAAAGACAAGTCGCAGCAGTTTGAGATCGGCGTCGCTTTCGTCGGTAAGCGTGCCCCAAAAAGCTATGAAGAGGACCCGTCGCGGCGATACGACATCGCCAGCTCCGTTACCGAAACCGTAATGCTGGAAGATGCCGATCAGATGCTAGGGTATTTGACTTCGTCCACCGACCGGGAACACACGCGTCACAACATTCCCGTAGATATGCTATTAGAGGCATTGGACGAATCGGGCGTGGTAGCCTCCTCTGAAAACACTGTCTCTGAAAATATCAGCGCTCGAGGAGCGACGGTTTTCACGAGTCTAAATCTCCCAACCGGTCGCTTTATTCGATTGACTAGTGAACAATACAAC
>JBOGOU010000143.1:0-3485 GCA_050748205.1 Pyrinomonadaceae bacterium
GGGGTTGTCTTACTCGACGCGACCGTCGCTGCGGCGAACCCGCCAAACCGCGTGCGCGATTTCACCTCAGACCCGCCGAACAACTCGACCTTCGGCACGCTGGACATCCGGCGACGAGTCGTCAACAACACGGGCGCCGCTGTGACGCGGTTACGCTTCCGGGTGATCGACCAGACTACCTTCCCCGCACCCAGCGGGATAGCAGATCTGCGTACGCGGACGTCGTCTCTGGTGGTAGTGGCCGGAGTCAATGATGCGGCCACTTGCGCTGCGGCCGGGATGACTGCGCCGTGCACCGTGAACGTGCAGGGGACAACGCTCGAACAACCGCCGTCGCAGCCGAATGGCGGGGCCTTCAACGGGTCCTACTCCGCAGGCACAGTGACGCTGGGGACGCCGCTGGCAAACGGGGCCTCACTCAACGTTCGCTTCCTGCTGGGGATTCAACAGACGGGGCTGTTCAAGATCTTCATCAACGTGGAGGCGCTGCCTTAAACAGCAAGCCGACCGTTGAAGGAGTTGTTCGAAGAAGACTATTGACTTCAGATTCGTGGTAGCCAAAACGAGGCAGGGATCTGAAGAATCAGGACGCCGCCTTAACGTAGGTACAACTGAAGGGAGAGGTGAAGATTCGCCTCTCCCTTTTTTTGATTAATGAGGAATGCAACTTTGATGTGCAACGCTGATGTATGGCACAGCGCTGCCGCTTCAGCCAGGACCTGTGCAGCCGCTCTCCTCTAGAATTTCTAATTTCATCAAACTCTAATTGCATTGACCGTTGCCTGGACGCGTGATAGTTTTACGTCCACCAAATTCCCGGGCAGTGATTGGCGCTTACCAAGCGGCGTAATTTCGACAACGCTTTTCTTAGAGCACACCTTCAGGAGAATCAAAGATGCGTACCCCTACATCTACGCTTGCGACTTGTGTTTCGCTCTTGCTCAGCTTTTTTGTCTTTACGTCGCAGATTGTGGTTGTCGTCGCTCAGAAATCGAATGGGCGAGGGCAGGCGAGCCGGCCAATTCCCATACGGCCCGTGGAGCAGGACAAATATTCAGTGCTTCACCCTCAGGGCGCAGAGAAGGTGGAAGGGGATGAATTGAAACAACCTTCAGAGCTCTTTGAGATTCCGCTCGACAGTCTAAAGTCAGCGAGGGGTCGCAAGCAGAGAGAGTCGATTGCGCAACCCCCGGGTCCAAGGGTCCTCGCCGCAGTGGATGCCGGAGAAGAGACTGAGCCAAACGGTACATCAGCCACTGCCACGCCCCTCGGCGGATCTAACAGGAAGATCAGGGGAAACATTTTCCCCAACGGTGATATCGATTTCTATTCGTTTAACGCCGCAGCTGGAGACAGAGTCTATGCAGCGGTGATGACCTCTTTCTCGGCAAGCGCGAGCGTAGATAGCGTACTGGATGTGATTGCCCCTGACGGCACTACCGTCCTCGAAACCGATGCCGATGACGGTTCCTTTGGTACTACATCTTCAGGTATTGCCGGAACGACAATCCTGGCCACCGGAACCCACTTTGTTCGAGTGCGACATAACTTAGCGACCTCTCAGCTTCGCCCGTATGAACTCTACGTGCAGGTGCAAACCGGTGCTCCGGTTGCGGAAACCGAACCAAACGATACATTTCCGGGACAGGCCCTGCCTGCGTCCGGTTGGGTGAGTGGGTCGACCAGCGCGACCACCGATGTCGATTTTTATTCGCTAAGCCTGAACGCCGGTGACACTGTGTATCTTAGCCTTGATCTGGATCCAGAACGCGATACAGTTGAATGGAATGGGCAACTGGGATTTGGCGCATTCGGTACTCCCGCGAGCATTCTGGTAGTCAATGATGCCGGCGCCGCGACACCTGATTCTGAATCCTTTTTTATGACGGTGAAAGCCGCCGGGACGTATGGAATATTTGTCGGCCTGCCCACCGGCGGCACTACCTTCGGTTCCTATAATTTGAGCGTAAGCGTTCTTCCACAAACGAACCAGGGTATCAACTGCACAACCTTCACCAGCACCAATGTGCCGCAGACGATTCCGACCGGTCCTGGCGTCGCCACCTCGACACTCACGATTCCGGGCAATCCGCGCATTGAGAATATGAGGGTCGGCATTAATTTGACGCATAACTTCATGGCTGACCTTGACGTCGAACTTACTTCGCCAACCGGCAACACTATCGGGTTATTCAGCGACGTTGGTTCCGTCACGGCCGGCGTACAGACCACGATGGATACCACCATCGACGACAATGCGGGCATACCCATCGGCCAGTTTACGATCGTGCAGGGACCGGCTTTCAAACCGGAGCTGGCTTTCCGTCTCGACTGGTTCCGCGGTCAGGACGCCGGTGGAAGCTGGACGCTCACGATCCGAGACGATGCCGCAGCCGATGGCGGCACGTTGAACGCCTGGTCAATCGAGATTTGCGAGCCGCCTCCCGCGCCGTCTTGCGGTAGCGGCACTCCCACCACTGCCTTCAGCACAGACTTCGAGTCTGGGGCCGCAGGCTTCACCCACTCGGGCACGCAGGACGAGTGGCAACTCGGCAATCCTACGGCCGCGCCCCTTACGGGCTGCAACAGCGGTACGAACTGTTGGAAGACCGATCTAGTCGGCACGTATAACGCCAGCAGCAGCCAGGACCTCCTGTCGCCAAATATCAACCTGGCCACCATTAACGGTCCGATTACCGTGAGGTGGGCGCAGAAATTCCAGATTGAGAGCGCAACTTTCGACCATGCTTTCGTCGAAGTCCGCGAGGTTGGCAATCCAACTAACTCGCGCGTCCTCTGGCAGTGGTTGGGCGCCACGATGACCAATACCGTAGGTAATCCGGCGGTAACCGTGCAGGAGGCGGGAGGCTGGGGCAATTACCGCGCGGATATCAGCGACTTCTCGGGCCTGAATGTTGAACTTCGTTTCCATCTCGACAGCGATACAACGGTCCAACTCGCAGGTCTCGCTATTGACGATGTGTCGGTTACCGGATGCCTTGGAGGCACACCGGCCACACCGGGCCAAGTAATCATTAGCGAGTTCCGGGTGCGAGGTCCAAGCGGCGCGAACGACGAGTTCATCGAGATCTTCAACGCGTCCGGCGCCGACCACACAGTCACCGCTCTTACCGGCAGCGGCTATGCGGTGGCGGCCTCAGATGGCACAGTCCGCTGCAACATCCCGAACGGCACAGTGATCCCCAACCGGGGCCATTACCTTTGTACCAACTCGGTCGCCTATTCGCTTGGCGGGTACGCGACCGGAAATGCGACGTATACCACGGACATTCCAGACAATGCCGGCATCGCGCTCTTTAATACCAACATACCCGCTAACTTCAACCTGGCGAATCGCCTGGATGCGGTCGGGTCAACGTCAGAAGCGAACACGCTCTACAAGGAAGGCACGGGCTATCCTGCGCTAACGCCTTTCTCGATTGACTACAGTTTCTATCGCGACCTCTGCGGCAAGCAGGGTAGCA
>JBOGOU010000144.1:0-5546 GCA_050748205.1 Pyrinomonadaceae bacterium
GGCTTCTTCGACTTTATTCACGGGCAGACGGGGGTGGCACTAAATGGCATCGAGCTACATCCGGTACTGGACATCACCTTCAATCCGTAGAAATAGACCTCCTTCCCGCTTCTTTGCTTGGCGGGTCCCAAGCATTCTGAAATGAAACGGGTTATTGCTGGCTGCGTGTTAGCGATATGGCCTCTACTCGCGCAGGCCCATGGCGGCGGCCTAGATGGCTACGAAGGCCGCTAAGATGCCGCCGTCATTCCGAATTCTGTGAGCTATGGACGCCAGTTTGACAGGCGAACGTTCGTTCGCTAGGCTGTTACCATGTCAAACGATCTCACCTACCTGCAGAAGCTCCAAGACCGCTACGCCAGACACAAAGCCCTGCCGTCCTACTCCCAGATTGGGGAGCTGGTAGGCATGAGTTCCAAAGCCTCGGTTGCCAAGTTGGTTTTGCGCCTCAAAGGCGAGGGCTATCTTGCATCCCTTCCCGGCGGGCGCCTGAAACCGGGCAGGAAATTCTTCGACCGCACTGTCCATGACAGTGTCCGTGCCGGTTTCCCCAGTCCTGCTGAGGACGGGCTTCGCGACGTCATCACCATTGATGACTACCTCATCGAACACCCATCGAAAACCGTCATCGTGCGCGTCAAGGGTGACTCCATGATCGATGCGGGCATAAACAGTGGCGACTTGGCTATTGTAGAACGCCGTCCTTCAGCAGACTTCGGCCAGATCGTGGTCGCTATTGTCGATAACGAATTTACCATCAAGTATCTTCACCGGGAGAAGGGCAGGCCCTGTCTCAAGCCGGCGAACAAGGCCTATCCGATGATCCATCCTGCAGGGGAGCTCGAAATCTTCGGCGTCGTGGTGGGCGTAGTCAGGAAATATGACTGACCGATGCACCCTCTTCAAAACTGGCCCAATGCCGTCGCGCATATTGACTGCGACGCTTTCTACGCTTCCTGCGAACGGGCTCGTCGCCCTGAACTAAGAAGCACGCCGGTTTGCGTCCTCTCCAACCAGGACGCCTTTGTAGTCGCTAGAACCTATGACGCGAAGGCGGTCGGCATTAAGGTGGGTACGCCTGTCTATGAGGCCAAAGCACTCCTCCCCAACGCCGTCTTCCTGCCTGCCGACTTTAGCTATTACGGACAGGTGTCCGACCAGGTCTTCAATACCTTGCGCCGCTTTAGTCCCGAAGTGGAGGTCTATTCCATTGATGAAAGCTTCGTCGGGTTAAACGGAATCAGGAGTCTCCATAAGAAGTCGTTCAGTGCGATTGCGGATGCCATCAGGGACGCGGTCTACACCGAAATCGGGATTACTACTTCGGTCGGCATCTCGCTCACCAAAACGCTCGCCAAGATCGCCTCCGAATCCAACAAGCCCAATGGCTCGACCGTAGTCCCCGGCAGGGGCATTGAATGCTTTCTTGCTGACATACCGGTCAAGGACATCCCGGGAATAGGCTCAAATCGTGAAGCGCTGCTCAACAAGTTTAAGATCACGACCGCCTTGGAATTCATGAAGTCGCCAAAGGCGTTAATCCAAAGGCTCATGGGCAAGGTGGGAACGGATTTGCGTGACGAGCTTATGGGCAATCCCGTCTATCCTCTGGAACTAGAACCGAAGCTTCCCAAGAGCATTGCCCGTACTGCCTCGGTAGGCAAAGTGACGAGTGAACGCGATATTATGATCGCGCATCTCACGCACCATACCTCCCGGCTTGCCTTGGAACTGGTGTCCAAGCGCTACGTTGCAGGAAGACTGGTTGTATTCCTTCGTCTAAAGACTTTTGACAGCGTAGGGGGGGAGATTCATCTTCGCTATCCGACTTCGAGCTATTACACGCTATCCAAAGCCGTCATGCAGGCCTTCGACAACCTTTACAAATCGGGTGAGCTTTATTGGGGGTGCGGCGTTATCGCTTCTGAAATTGAATTCGCCGCCAAACAAACCCCTGACCTGTTCGGCGTAACGGATAACGATGCCAGACAAGGCCAGGTCATGGCGACAGTCGACGAGATCAACAATAAATACGGCCGAGGTACCGTGAAAATGCTCTCTACTTCGAGCGTAAAACCCCGACCCCGGCGAGGGCGGTTTAAATATCCGGTCTTGGATGCAAGCTAAACGCCTGTCATAATTGACTCATGTGTGGCCGCTACGCGCAAACGAATCCAAGCAAGATTCTCATCAAGTACTACGGTCTAACCAAAGCGCCTGAAATTAACGCCCGTTATAACATCGCACCCACCCAGCAGGCTCCCGTAGTGAAGCTCAATGAAAAGGGCGAACCGGAACTGGTGATGATGCGCTGGGGACTCATTCCGACCTGGGCTAAAGACCCGAGTACGGGTGCCCGTCTCATCAACGCCCGTGCCGAGACCGTGAAAGAGAAACCCTCATTCCGCGCCGCCTATAAGAAACGCCGGTGTCTCGTGCCGGCGAGCGGATTCTATGAGTGGAAACGGGCAGGAGCCAAGAAACAACCTTATTTCGTCCATCCCAAAGACGAGCCATTATTCAGCTTCGCCGGCCTCTGGGAGCATTGGTTCGATGCGGAAGAAAAGCGCCTCGAGACTTTTACCATCGTGACGACCGACGCCAATGGTTTCATGCGCAAGCTGCATGAGCGCATGCCGGTGATTGTGAAAAGACCCGATTTCCAAGCGTGGCTCAATCCCGCATTAGCACAAGATGACCCGTGGCAGAAACCTTATCCCGACGACATTATGGGCAGCTATCCGGTGAGTCTCAGGGTAAATAGTCCTCGCAATGATGACGAGAGCCTTCTTGTTGCGGATACCCCGAAAGCCTAAGCACCAAATATGCAAAGAGATTTCATGCAGCTCTTCGCACCGTCAATAGCATTCGTCGATGTGGAAACGACCGGCATGACGGCTTCGCATGACCGTATTATTGAAGTCGGAATCGTAAAGGTTGAAGAAGGGCGTGTATCGAAATGGCAGACGCTCATCAATCCTGAAACGCACATACCGGTCACGATCCAGGGATTCACCGGCATCACGAATTCGATGGTAGCGCTTGCGCCCACCTTTGCCGAGATTAAAAACGAGCTCCTCGAGCAACTGGATGGCAGCGTCTTGGTCGCCCATAATGCCCGCTTCGATTACGGTTTTCTCAAAAACGAATTCAGGCGGCTCGAAATCAATTTCAAGGCCAAAGTGCTGTGTACAGTAAAGCTCTCGCGCAAGTTCTATCCGAATGAGGCGCACCACAATCTCGATTCAGTCATGGAGCGGCACGCACTTACCTGCGATGCGCGCCATCGTGCCTTGGGAGACGCGACGGTATTGTGGAATTTTATACAGTATCTTTATGGGACATGGGGGGAGGCGGCTGTCAGTGCAGCGGTACAAGAGCTGCTGAAGACTCCCAGTCTGCCAAGCAACCTGGCTGCGGAGGTGATAGATGAAATACCCGAGGGTCCCGGTGTGTATCTGTTTTATGGCGAGAACGACGTTTGCCTTTATGTTGGCAAGAGCCTCAACCTGCGGTCTCGGGTGCTTTCGCACTTTTCGGGGGACCACCGGACAAACAAAGATCTGAAACTCAGCCAGGAAGTCAGACGCGTCGAATGGATTGAGACCGCGGGCGAACTGGGGGCTTTACTTCGCGAATCGAAACTCATCAAGGAGAGAATGCCTATCTACAACCGAAGGCTGCGCATGGAGCGCGAACTGTTCTCGTATAAGCTTCAGAGGAGCAAAAAGAACAAGACATCCGTGCCTGTTATTCGACTGGTCGCGTCACAAGATGTGAATTTTGCCCGAGTAGAACCGCTTTACGGACTCTTTCGCTCAAAGCGCATCGCAACCGAAGCGCTACGCGAGATTGCTAAGGCCAATAATTTGTGCCTGATACGGGTGGGTCTCGAAAAAGGAAAAGGCCCCTGTTTTGCCTACCAGCTCAATCACTGTAATGGCGTTTGTATTGGCAGAGAACTCCCCGAAGCACACGATTTGCGGTTGATGACAACCCTGGCAAATATGCGCCTCAAAAGCTGGCCGTTTAAAGGGAGGATCGGGATTCGGGAACAAAATGAGTCAAACAGCCAAACCGATATCCATGTGCTCAATGTGTGGAAATATCTTGGTACGCTTCATTCGGAAGCTGACGTTAGTAAGCTTGAAAATGAAAGTACGGGAGAAGGTTTTGATGCTGACGATTATAAAATTCTCGTGCGTTATTTTCGATCGCCGCGGATTAAATTTAATGTGATAGATCTACCCTGAACCCTGAACGCAATCCGATTAATTATGACCTCGCGCCAGTGTCTGCTTTAAGCCGAAAGCAGATGCCCGAGAATAACTGCTTGTATGGTTGGAGTGGTATTTCCGGCTTCTTTCTGGAACAGTACGGAAGCCGGGGTGGAGGGGCTAATGACTGCATCTGCTTTCCTTGCGGAGAGACAGACATCGAAAGAATCCCCCCACCCACACCGCCAGCGTCGATGAGGAATCTAGCGGCTACGACCGCCGATTTGACCGCAAGCTCACGCAGGTGTGTTCCACCCCAGCACCCTAAATCTTAATCATGGGAGATACCTTATGCAAACCCCTTCTGCAGTATTCAATATCGGGGCCGATGTCGCCAAGGATGAGATCGTGGTGGCCTGTTCCGAGGAAAGCTTCCCGGTACACAAGGTTGCCAATCAGCGCACGGCGGTCCTGGCGTTTCTCAAGGCTCTACCGGCCGGCAGCCGCATTGGCATGGAATCCACAGGCGTCTATCACGAGTTGCTTGCCCATGCTGCCCACCAACTCGGCTTCATCGTCTATGTGCTCAACCCGAAGGATGCCCGTCACTATGCCAAGGCGGTTGGTCTGCGGGGCAAGACCGATCGCGTCGATGCCGAGCTGATCGCACGAATGATCGCCCACGAACACACCAAGCTTCATGCCTGGATCCCGCCCACGCCGGAGCAACGCGAGATGGATCGATTGCTCAAACGCCGCGCCAAACTCAGTGCCTTGCGCCAAGCGGTCGGAATGTCGCTCAAGGGCTTGGATGGATTTACCGCCGATCTGAAGGCGCTCACCGGACGCTTCGATCAGCTCATCGCGCGCATCGACCAGAGAGTCAAGGCACTGATTCAGACCAATCCCGAACGCAAAGCGCACGTTGCGCACTTGCGCACCATCTACGGGGTTGGACCGGTCGTCAGCGCTACGCTGGTTAACATCCTCGAGCGCGTGCCCCTGAAAAGCGCCGACGCCTTCGTCGCCTTCACCGGCCTGGATCCACGTCCGGACGAGTCGGGAAAGCACCGCGGCAAACGGCGCCTCTCCAAACGCGGCCCCGCCGACCTGCGCCGGCTCCTCTACGTGGCTGCGATGTCGGCGAAGAAGACGAAAGCCTGGAACGCACTCTATGAACATTACCGGGCAAAGGGCCTCTCCAGCACTGCGACCTTCGTCATCCTTGCTCGGCGGATCGCCCGCACCGCCTGGTCGCTTTATACCTACAACACCACGTTCGATCCCACGCGACTCACAAAAGCCTTGACCTGAACCATAGAATCTTTC
>JBOGOU010000145.1:0-5157 GCA_050748205.1 Pyrinomonadaceae bacterium
CCTTAAGCCTTGAACGCTACATTTTGATTGAATGGCTTTCAGAGTTGAGGCGGGGGCAAGCCCACCTTCCCAACCTGTGAGACCTTCAAGCTTGAAAAGTTTTCCTGTGATCCTGAAGGCTATTCCAACTTGAGGCGAGGGCAAGCCCACCTTCCCAACCTGTGAGACTTCTAAACCTGAGTGGTTCCTGGTGAACCACAAGCTCCATTACCCCAGGTGAACCTTGGGATCATCATCCCAACCTCCGTTTGTTGACGAGCGAGGGCTTGTTCAGGCAACGTGTACACCACACGCATCAAAATCCTGTCTGCTTTGGTAGAAAGGGCTGAGGACAATTAGAGTTTGTTCCCAGTATGAAGATCTTCAGGTCAATACCAGTTTGGACGTCGCTCTCCCTTTGTTTGTTTACAGTTCTCTTTTCCACCGGATTAGTAACAACCATTGCCTCAGTTTCACCACCTTATCCCTTCACCGCGTCTCTCCGCGCGTCCCCGTCTTCCGAATACCTCTGGTACGAAGCCGAAAACATGACCGGTTTTGCCACTGACCGGCGCGGTGAGCCGATGGTGAACGCGGCCTGGCTCAACCTCCCTAGAAGCAAGGCGCCGGGCTGGGGGATCAATGGTCCTGGCGTCTCTGCTGAATGGACGCAGGGTGGAGAGAGCGAGTGGAACTCCGCTGCCGCGAGCTCGGATGAAACGTTGGCCTCAATCCATCAAGACATCGAAGTGCCGAGCGCCGCCGACTACAGAGTCTGGGTACGCTACGCCGATTGGGCAAACATGACCGAGAACTTCACGATCCGCGTTACCCAGAATGAGCGAGAAGTATTTCGTCATGAGTTTGGCAGGCAGGACATCATCGATCCACACGACGAAGTCAGTATGTACTGGGGCTGGGCTTTCACCTGGGATGGCTCTGTAGCAAAACTCGGAAAGGGTCCTGCTCGCATCTTTCTTGATATCGAGAAAGCGGCCGAAGCGCGAAGGCATGTTGACTCCGTAGTGCTGACAAACGATTTGGCTTACGTTCCCGAAGGGAGGCGGAAGCCAGACTTCGCAGGCATGCGTTATCTGCGCTACTGGGCCACTTCGCGAACACCTCTCGCACCGTTGGCGACTGTCGCATCGGCCACTTCGGTTCCCGCCGGCTGGCAACGGCCCAGGATTGCCGGTCGCGACTTCCTGATGCCCTGGAACATCGCTAAAGAGTTCTGGCCGCTTCTTGACAAACCTCCTGCGGAGCGGCCGCTCTACCCGTTTAATGCTGAACCACTCGATCAATTCATCGAGAAGTACAAAGGCGCGCGAGACGTACCAATCTTCGCCTCCAAACTCGTGGCCCCGGTAATCTACATACCGAACCTGCCCGAGTATCTTAAGGAAGGTAGCCCTTTTCTCCGGTATCTGCGCGAAACCAAGTCGCCCTTCGCGGTGCTGATCAACTACGGATCGGCGCAGTTCTCCCCCGAAGAAGGAGAGGCTGTCTGGAAGCTGCTCAACGGAGAGCTGCGCGATCAGTTTCTGGGCTGGGTCTCTGGTGAAAGCGTTGGCTACGTCTGGGACTCAGCGGCGAAGGATTTGAAAGTCTCCGCTTTGATGTCGCGCAGAGAGCTGCTCGAAGCGTATCGACTCTTCTATACAAATGCGCTTGATAAAAAGTGGAGCGCGATGTTTCAGACGAGCACCGGGCCAATGTGGGATAAGCTGATTCCTGCGCAGTCCACCTCGAGCACTTCTTTCGCGCATGCTCTTGCCGGCTGGGGAGTGCGTCTTCTGGGCATGGAGACAGCCGCAGTTCAACCGATGTTTGCCATGCGCATCGCCTTTACGCGCGGCGCGGCGCGACAATATGGAGGCACGTTTGCTTACTATCACGCGCCAAACTTTGGTGACACGGCTACGACCTTCACGAACGCACAGAATTTCGCCGGCCCCAACAATTTCTTTCACTCGCGCTACGGTGCAACCATGGGCCCGTCGCTTTCCTGGTATCGCAAGAGCTATTACCTCTATTACATGTCGGGCGCTTCCGCGATTTATCTCGAGCAAGGGTTCGATCAGTTTTTCAAGCCTGGCCCGGGAGAGCACCCATTTCAATTGAATCCGTTGGGGCGAATCACGGATGAATTCATGCGCTTTGCCGAAAAGCATCCAGACCGGGGCACACCCTTCACGCCCGTTGCTTTTCTGCTCGATCCCGCACATGGATGGGACATGACCGATTATCCGCACTGGCCGTTTGGAGTCTCGCCGATTGCCCGCAGCGATCGAGCATTGCGTGAACTCTTCGGCGTAGCTTACTTTCCCGGGTTGGTCGTTGAGGGTGAGCCCGCCTCCGGTGATCGACAGGCATTCGTCAATGGCGTCTTTGGTGACATCTTCGACGTGCTCGTGGCGTCCGATGTCCAAAGCCGAAGGTCCAATGTCCAAAGCCCAAGGTCCAATGTCCAAAGCCCAATGTCCAAAGTCCAACGTCCAATGTCCAATGTCCAAAGCCATTCAACTTCCCATGTTGAGAGTCAACATATTACTGGGACCGCGGACGTCTCGTCCGCAATGAGCGCGCAGCGCGAACGAATCCCGAAGGCGTTCCAGAATGCAGTAGACAACTACCGAACCGTTGTCGTAGGCGGTCACATTAAGTGGTCCAACCAATGGATCCAGAAACTCGCCGCCTACGTACGCAACGGTGGCACCGTCGTGCTCAACGCAGCCCAGATCGAGGGCGTGCCCGAACAACTTCTCGGCGTACAGGCGACAAAATCAACCGTCGAAGCTGACACCGCTAAATGTTTGCGAGAACCGAATGCGGATCTCAGCGGCCAAGTGTTTCGATATACCAAGGTCGAGTTGAAAGGAGCAGACACATTAATCACGGCTCCAAGTGGAGATCCGCTGGTCACAATAAACAAAGTCGGAAAGGGAACTGTTGTCTTTTCTGCGCTGCCGGATCTACTTGGGTTAGACGAGCGAGTCACTCCTTTTGCTGCTCACATGCTCGCGCATATGTTTGCCGACGCCACTCCGGTAAGAGTCAGCGGCGATGCGGAATATCTTATCAACCGGACTGCAAGCGGCTGGGTTGTCACACTTTTCAACAACAACGGCATTTACAAGCCGCAGCAAGGACTGGCCCAGGTTGATCGCGGCGCCGTGGCGAACGTCACAATCACAATCCCCGGCCAACAACTTCGCGTTGCTACGGATTGGATTACAGATAGACCTCTGGAACCGGACAAAACGCAAAACTCTGTCTCAGTCCTACTGGCTCCCGGCGCTGTCGCTATTGTCGAATTAAAGTGAACCCCATCATCTGTGTTATTCTTCCTGGTAAAATTAAACGTAGAAGTAATCATCGAGCGAGGCGAAAAATGAGTACCAGCATAAAACAAGAAGCAAAGCGCCTGATCGATCGACTTCCTGAGGACATCACCTGGGACGATCTGATGCACGAGATTTATGTGCGCCAAACGGTGGAGGCGGGTCTTGCTGACAGTGAGGCCGGCAAGGCAGTCGAGGTCCACGAAGTCCGCAGGAATTTCGGATTGGAATCGTGAGAGTCCTCTGGACTAGCTCGGCTATCGCACAACTTCAGGCCATCCACACGTACGTGGCCAAAACTTCCCCTGAATACGCTCTCCGTTTAGTAGACCGTCTAACAAAGCGTTCGATACAAATCGCTACCTTTCCTCTTTCAGGCCGGATGGTGCCGGAGTTTGAGCTAAATGAGATCCGCGAGGTGATAGAAGGTTCTTATCGCATAATCTACTTGATTAAAGAGGCCGACAAGCAGGTTGCGAGACGAGAATCCGAGGCGCGCCGCAGAATCGTGTGAGATCGTGTATTCGAACACCATATCGTAGTAGTCAGTGGTCAGTTGGTCGAAATTCGCAATTCGCAATTCGCAATTCCCCAAGTTTTTGGTAATCTGCGTAATCTGCGGATGTCCTCTGCCAGGTTCCGCAATCCGAAATTCGCAATTCGAAATCCGCAATTCGCAATTTTCCATGGACCAGACTAACGAGATCAAAGTCTTCATAACGACCCGCGCAAACTCGAAGTGCGGTGAGTGTGGAGAAGAGCTTAGCAGAGGGGACCGGATTACTCTGGAGGAGGAGAAAGGCGCCTTATGCCTTACTTGCGCCGACCTCGATCATTTGATCTTCTTACCCTCCGGCATCACCGCGCTTACCAGGCGTGCACGAAAACATTCGGCGCTGTCAGCCGTTGTGCTCAAGTTTAGCCGCGCCCGCAGACGTTACGAGCGGCAGGGCCTGCTCGTCGAAGAGAGTGCGTTGCAGCAAGCCGAATCGGAATGTCTGGCTGACAGTGAGATCAGGGCCCGACGAAGTGAGCGTGAAGCTGAGCGGCGCGCTGAACTGGACCAGCAATACATTCAGGACTTTGCGCACCGTATCAGAGAAGTCTTTCCCAACTGCCCTTCAGAGAGAGAACAGGAGATTGCCAAACACGCCTGCCGAAAATACAGTGGTCGCGTCGGCCGCTCGGCGGCAGCCAAAGATTTTGACGAGGAGGCTATCCGCCTGGCCGTCCTTGCGCACATTCGCCATCGCGAAACGAACTACGATGAGTTGCTGGGAAGAGGCTTGTTTCGCGGCGAAGCCCGCTCCCGCGTCCGCGACAAGGTGGACGAGATCTCCCATAGCTGGCAATGAGGCTGCTGGAGCGCGGGCATCCTGCCCGCACTTAGGTCCTCACTCTGTCATTCAAGCCGCGGTGCAATGAGGTCAGTACCACTATGCGGTAGCGGGTGGGTCTCGCTACGCAATCGGTCAAGCCGCGGACCAATGAAGTCAGTACCACCATGCGGTAGCAGGTGAGTCTCGTTACGCAATCGCTCAAGCCGTGGTCCCATGAGGTCAGTACCACCATGCGGTATCGTGTGGGTCTCGCTACGCAGTCATTCAAGGCGCGGTCCAACGAGTCAGTACCACCATGCGTTAGCGGGCGGGTCTCGCTACGCAATCGGTCAAGCCGCGGTCTAACGAGTCAGTACCACCACGCGGTAGCGGGTGGGTCTCCGCTACGCAATCACTCAAGCCGCGGTCCAATGAGGTCAGTACCACCGCGCGGTAGCGGGTGGGTCTCGCTACACAATCGGTCAAGCCGCGGCCCCATGAGGTCAGTACCACCA
>JBOGOU010000146.1:0-3598 GCA_050748205.1 Pyrinomonadaceae bacterium
CACAAGAGGTTTCAGCACCACCGGTAGTCTCGCCTTCACTTCTCCTGCGCTTCCTTCGATCCCAGTTTGCCATGGGAGGGCTGGCGCTTGCCGGTGTTCTCTCAAGCGCTCTCGTTGTGGGTTATTACGATTCTGTGAGTCAGGCGGAGCCGAATGTCGAAACTCGCGACGCGGCAGTAAGCCTGGTTCCCTCGGCCCAGGCTGAGACGCCGGACAAGGTCACGAGCCAGCCTGAGCCTGGCGCCGCCGAACTTCCTTCTCCAATGGCTTCACCGGCAGGTTCTTCGTCCACGGAAGGTTCTTTGTCGGCAGAGGATTCTCCTTCAGCGGAAGGTTCGTCCTCAATTAAAGGCCGGCCATCAGGGGCCCCTGCATCAGGCACCCCACGCGCCTCACGTGCGCGAGTGGGTTCATCCAACTCCAAACTGAAAGCCAACAGACGAAGGCTGCTGGGACACCAACGGAGGCCTCAGCAACGAAATGAACGAAGGCGCGTGAGCGTTAACAGTGAATCGATAGCTACGAATCAAAGGTCCCACCCCACGAATCAGAGTTCTCAAACCCGGAATCAAACATTGCAAGTCAGGAGTCAGCAAAGAGAGTCCGAGAATGCGCATCCGAAGGAAGAATCCAAAGTTGCTGCAATGTTCAAGAAAACCGGCCGCCTTCTAACCAGACCCTTCAAATTCTAAGCGGGAGGAATTTCGAAATTCGGATTGAGAATTTCGAATTTCTTCTTCGTGCTAATTAGTGTTGTTTCGTCGAAGGTCTTTCCAAATCCGAATTTCGAAATTCCTCCTGCCTCCTGCCTCATGTTTTCCCGTCCGATCCGCGTTCATCCCGTAAATCCGCGGCCTGTTTTCTTCAAATTCGAAATTCGCAATCCGAAATTCTCAGCGGTGCTTCACTGTTCCTGGCAGTCTTTTCGGCAGCTCCAAATCGTCGTCCACGATGTCTTCCATGTGGACCTGAGCAAGGCGGGCGTACGCAAGGAGAGTCATCAAGCTTGGTTCGCGCGCTCCTTGCTCATACTCCGAAATCCGTGAGTAATGCATGCTGTCTTCAAGACCCAAACGCCGGAGCAGCTCTGTCTGAGACAGACCCAGGCCATCCCGGATTGCGCGCAGTTTTTCTGCCAGACGCGCCGGTCTTGGGCGAGGGTTTCCCATCAGGAGGTGCCTCCTGATGGGCGCTCAAACCGATCGCCAACAGTCGCGGTTCTGTGACGCGACGCCCGGACCGTCGCACTGACCGACGCACTAACCTGGTCACTAGCACCCCAGGTTTTGTAAAAAATGTGCTTGCGTCTACGCTCTGTAGAGCGTAGTATGCGCTCGCGTTGGAGATTCGCCGTGAGTATGAACCTTTCATGCTCAACGGCGATGCTCATCACTCGTTAGTGTGGGAGGGTGAGCTACGCATTTGGCCGTTGCCGGGATGTCAAAGACGGGTGAATGGTAATGGCTAAATAGTAATTGGTCAAAAATATTACGAAGCGATGAGTACTTAGCCACAGGTCTTCACAGAGAAACATACATAGGAACAAAGGCTACTGAGTTTGATTGCGGCCGAGGGGTGAGGGGGGCCGAGTTCGCGAGGCGGACGGGACATAGCCCAGACTTCAGTTGCAACCGCGGGTTCTCGCAGGTGAGGACGAGAGGCCGTCGCGATTGCAAGTCGACGCCGGGTTTCTCGAGGAAGGGGAGAGGCCCAAGCGGCTGCTAGTCGACGCTGAAGTTTTGCACGTCTGCCTCGCGGAACCCGACGGGGGCACGGGGGCACGGGGACGGTGAGAGATTATTGGAGTAGCCTCTCACCGTCCCCGTGTCACCGCGTCTCCGTATGTCCGGCTCCGCGCTTCACACCGGCATTCCCCCCTCTAAATCGCTTTCGAGCACATCTTCGGAATCTGATAGATTGAGATTGAGCGGTAACTCGAGATCAAAGAACGGGTCAGGAGCCAGCGGCTCGCCGCGAGCGATGCATTGCTGTCTTTCTTCCCACCTGCGGTTGAACTCTTCATTGAATTTCTCACGACGACGGTTTTCTGCTTCCCACTCCTCGCGCGTGCGCGAATCAGAAAACGCGAAGTCGTAGTCCATGTGCGATGCGTCGAGGTGCCAAAAGCCTACTTCCAAACCTAAGCCAGTTTCGGCTCCCATCATCTGACATACAGGACAATCTTCATCGATAACCATGTCGCGGCCGAGCATCGCGATGGGCAGCCGCCTGCGCTCGTTGTCAATGAGCAATGCGGGGATTCGCCCGCTGTAGTCTCGCTGAGGCTGGTCTAGCCAGTCAGTCTTGAGCTTTTCAAGGAAAGCGATGCCTGTTTCGGCAACTAAGACGGGAAACCGCGTCTCCCCGTCATCGGTTTGGAAGATTGCGTTCCAAAGAAGGTGCCGGACAAGGTCGTAGTAGATGACCCACTCATGTGTGCCGAAGCCTGCGAATCGGTAGGCGAATGAATCAGTGGCAATGCAGGGAGGTCCTTCGCCCTGAATACTCCATTGCAACTGGCGCGTGTGTAAGTCGTAGTCGATGAAGTCCTGCTTTGCGAGCAAGAGGTCTCTTGGCGCCTGGCCCTGAAGGTCATCGCGAGGACTCATCAGCCAGCGTGCGTGAAGCGCGGAGACTTCCTCGATAAGCGTGTCTTGAATTCTAGTGTGGGACGCGAGTGACTCAGGGGAGTGGTTAACCGATGCGCTTTCTGGGTCGGTCTCACAGGCTGAAGTCTGTGCCCTCAGGTCAGTATCACGGACTGAAGTCCGTGCCACTGACGTCTGTGCTACTTCGCGAGCGATGAACTCCAATAATGGTCGGCCGTAGAGAACGGCACGCGCGTCCAGGGGACGCCTGGCTGCGCGCTCTGCACGGCGTCTCTGCCGCACATATTCGTAGTCGACAATTGAATTAAGAAATAACCAGTCCTCGGGCAGTCGATACAACACTGAGATGTCGGTGGCGCACATGCCATTGTGATACCGCACCTCGCCCTGCGGCCCCGGTCGACAGTAGGTAGATTCAGAGGCGGCGATGCGTCCTGCTAGATCGATGACAACAATGCCCGCGT
Organism: Pyrinomonadaceae bacterium; assembly: GCA_050748205.1. Taxonomy (GTDB): domain Bacteria; phylum Acidobacteriota; class Blastocatellia; order Pyrinomonadales; family Pyrinomonadaceae; genus PSRF01. The sequence continues at coordinate 3,074 of JBOGOU010000146.1, forward strand.
CCCAGGGCTCAGTATCGATCTCAGTGCCTGTGCGAAACCAGGCGAACGGACTAATGGTTGGGTCGAGCTTCATGTAGCGGGCAAGAGCAGCTATCAGTTCTTCGATTGTTTCCGGCTCCGCTGAAAGCGCTGCTACGGCCCTGTCGGCTACGGAGCCGTGAATTATTCCATGAATTGTAAGTTGTGAATCGGTGAGGTTGAGTTTGACTTCGCTCATTGTGAGGTCCTTTCATTGGTCTCGTATTCCGAGGTTTGGAGTTCGCGGCGTTCACGACGCCCTAGAGAATTTGGAATTTCGGATTTCGGATTGCGGACTGCGAATTGGAGGTAATAAGCAGAGGAGTTGTTTGAGATGCGAAACATGAGGTGCATCCTTTCAAGTGAGGCTTGAAAATCTGGACGCGAGGATAACTCTTCTTTAAGAAAAAGGGAAGAATTTCGGATTGCGAATTGCGAATTTCGAATTTGGGAAAGGCGATCCACAAATTCACCCGAAATGAGACAAACTTCAGTGTTGATTAGTGT
>JBOGOU010000147.1:0-1560 GCA_050748205.1 Pyrinomonadaceae bacterium
ACCACCGCGCGGTAGCGGGTGGGTCCAGCGCCGTGTCATGAGGTCAGTACGCTATATATGAAAGGGCGCCCCATCGGTGGTAGCTTGAAGTTGTTCTACGACTTTCAAGTGAAACCGGGAGGAGAGCCCTATGAAGACCTATTATGTTGGCATGGATGTGCATCAGGCAAGCATCGTGATTGCGGTAATGAATGGAGCTGGCCGCGTGGTAATGGAAACGATCGTGGAAACTGGGGCCGAGAGGGTGCGCGGCTTTATTCAGCAACTGCGCGGGAAGGTGTATGTAACATTTGAAGAAGGGACCCAGGCCAGTTGGCTCTATGAGGTGTTGCGGCCTTTAGTAACGGAAGTGGTGGTTTGTAATCCCCGGCACAACAAGCTGCTGGCGGTGGGCAATAAGGGAGACCGGATCGACGCGCGGAAGTTGGCAGAGTTGTTACGCAATGGGGGCTTGCGCGCCGTCTATCATGGGGACAACGGGGTGCGCACCTTGAGAGAGTTGGTGCGCAATTACGACTGCCTGGTGGCAGATACGACCCGAGTGATGAATCGACTGAAGGCGATCTTTCGGGGGCGGGCTATCACCTGCGCCGGCCATGACATTTATCGCTATGAGCGCCGGGCGCAGTGGCTCGCAAAACTGAAGGAACGGGGCGTGAAGGAGCGGGCGAAGTTTTTGTATGAGGAACTGCGGGCGCTCAGGTCGTTGCGTCACGAAGCCAAGCGCCTGATGCTCACAGAGGCGCGGCGGCAGCCAGCCTATCAATTGCTCCACAGCATCCCGCTGTTGGGGCCGGTGAGGGTGGCGGAGATTATGGCGATCGTGGGCACGCCTCATCGTTTTCGTACCAAACGACAGTTCTGGACCTATGTGGGGTTGGCGGTAGTGACCCGCACCAGTGCCGAATACGTGCTGGTCAAAGGGGTAGTGCGCCGCAGTTCGCGCCCGGTGGCGACCCGCGGTTTGAATCGCAACCATAATCATCTGCTGAAGCGAGTATTCAAGAGTGCGGCCACTAGCGCCTGCGCCCGGGAGCCCTTTCAGGCCGGCTATCACAGGCGGCTGGAGCAAGGAATGGCTCCCAGTTTGGCCCGCTTAACCATTGCCCGGCAGTTGGCTGCGATCACCTTAACCATTTGGAAATGCGGTGAGCCGTTTGCGCCAGAAAGGATGAAACAGCAGGTGGCTTAAGGAAGCCAGGACAGCGGCTCCTGAAGTTTGCTACTTGCGGCTGCACGTCGCTTGCTGCTGGTTAGAGCTTTTGTGCCGAGAATTGGGGTCGTGGGTGAGTCTCAACGTGGTGGATGTCCCGAGAGCAAAGAGTCGAGGACCAGTCAGTACTATAGGCCCCCACGCATAACCAGAAATAGTCATAGGCGCAGTCCCAGGACTGTAAGTCTCAAATAGAACCATGGTTGGCAGCTTTAATCTGACCACCTGGATGGCTATCAAATCGAGGCGCTAACAAAAGCAAAAATGGCAATAAGAGGAGTGATGGGCCAGCTTGTGGAGCTTCGGGAGGATTAAGTAGACTGGCTGCACGCTTGATGAGACTTGAA
>JBOGOU010000148.1:0-10654 GCA_050748205.1 Pyrinomonadaceae bacterium
GCCTTAACGATTCTGCATACTCAATATGCAGAACGCGCCGAGGCCCACGCGCACGAGCCTTTGACGAAGAGTGGATTAGTAAGGGCCGCATCGCTAACACGCCGCTTCGCGGAACCACGCATTCCACGTGTTTCTGCCGTCGCGAAATGTTGAAGACTTCCTCATCACTCAATACGCCCGCCTGATGAGAATCGGGGATCACGCGCAATGGACCATTCTCTCTCAACGAGTCATCAAGGTGAAGCCGCAAAGCCAATACGCGAGAAAGCGCCCAGGTGGGAGCATGCGCATAAAGAATATCCGACTTCTTGGACCACGGCCCCCACCCCGGTAACTCGTGGTGAATTGCGAGTGGCAAAGCTGTGTCCTGGTGCCAGACGACGAGCCAGTTCGCCTTTCCCGATTTCTCGAAGAGTGTTGCTCGAAATGGCACAGCATCCTGACCGAGCGCACGCCGTGCTAGTCGAAGGAGGCGAGGATCTCGGGCTACTGCGGCGACGACGGGATTTGTCATGAGATGACGAGCCCCGGCACGACCCCGACCATCCGTGTCTTTTGATAGAGACTGAATCAGAAAGTCGCATTCTGAATCCGATAGCACTTTCTCTTCGATCCAATACCCTTCGTTGTTCATACTACTCTATGTTACCTATTTCTTTTTCCCTATTTCTTTTTCCCTTTTTGCTTTTGCTCTTTCCCGATTCTCCTTGACCCTAAACTTCACGATCCTTGTTATCAAGCCGAAAGGAATTGGTTTATCTAATGGAAATCTTACCGTTCCCTTTCCTCCTTCATAAACAGACAGCTCTTTCTTGAACTTCTCAGTTCCTCTTGGCGCAGGATAGAGTCCTATATGTTTTTTGTAAGCAGCAAAATAAATCAAATAACTACCTTTCAGAGTGAACGTCGGTATTTGATAGCTGATCGTTTCTGCCGCGTCCGGTACTGCGTTCTTAATCGTCATCCTTATCTTTTCCAGAATCTCCTGCACATCATTCGGAAAGCCCGCAATGTACTCATCTATGTTTTTGGGTGCCGCTTGACGAGTTTTCATCCGATTGCCCTCCCAAATTTCCCATGATTCGATACGTGTTTTTTAGATTCGACGTCCACGGCCTGCTTCTAAGTTCATTCGTCATTCTGATCCGCTATCGCTTTTCCATCTTCTTTCGAATATTTAATCTTGAGCATTTCAATCAAGGAGAGCTTCAACCCTTCATTAGTCCTGATCCAGGTTTCTTTTTGAACGACATCGGCTTCCCATTTGTGCCGGACATTTTCAGCTTTCACAACCCGGGAAGACTTCTGATTGACGACGATGACGACTTTCTTACCAGTGACTTCCAGCTTCTCGATATCTCGGATCACAAAGTCGATCGAGATTGTGTCTTCCATGTCAGATAGAATCTCTCGCTCAAGTTCCGCGCGAGTAAGCGACAAAATGTTCCCTTCAAGAGTCTTCGTTGAATAATCTGGCGCGAGGTACTTCAAATAAGCCTTGACGTCCCTGGCCTTAAATGCCTGAATCTGCAACTTGGCGATCTGTTCGAGTTCTCGACGTACTTCGGCATCATCACCGTAAACAGCGCCAAGAAGCATGACCGTCAAAACCACTATTGAGATAACTGGTTTTCCGTACATTTCTTGCGATCATTCGTAACTCAGCGCTTCCACCGCATCCTGGCGGGCGGCGCGAAGTGCAGGGTAGAGAGCGCCAATGCTACCACCCAGGAGTCCTACCAGAAGAGAGATGACAATCCATCGTGGTTCGACGTCGATGGTCAAACTCGTTACTCGCATCACCGCGAAACGCGCGGCAAAGGTCAACAGCACTCCTACAGCTACACCCAGTAAACTAACGAGTATTGCTTCTTTTTCAATGACCCAGGCGATTGCCGTCTTCGACATTCCTAAAGCTTTCAGGATGCCAATCTGGCGAGTTCTCTCTGTCACAGTTGTGTACATGGCCAGCAGGATGACCAGCATACTAATTGACGAGGCAACTCCTACCACGACTTTAATGAAGATATTGAGGGCGGGCACACCCGACGCGTAGATTTCCGGTAAGTCACGTGTGAAGATAAGCTGATCGTCAGGAAAGCGTTCCCTGATACGCGCTGCAACTTCTTCCTGTTGGGCCGGATCGGTGCACGCAACCAGAACCGCGGAGGTGCGACCCTCGGCACCCTCCTGATCCTGCATTGTGGCAAGCGGTATCTTAATGCGACCGCCGCCCGGCGGCTCATAGATCCCGATAATCGTGAACGGCCGCTCGAAGAGCTGTACGGTTGAACCGACTGCGGCTTGCCTTTGTTGCTGCCAAACTGGATCAACGATCGCCTGATCGCCGCCGGTTAGTTTCGAACCTTCACGCATCCGCAGACCTGCGAGCTGAGCGTAGTCGTCAAACTCTATGCCATCGATAAGGCGTGTGCCAAACCCTCTGTCGCTGCGGTCGAGAGTCTGGCCCAAAGGCGTCGCAGCGCGCACCCCCTCAATCCCCTCAACTTCCTGCGCCCGCGACACTGGTAAAACAAACTGTGAAGAGCCACCGAAACCAAGCGAGCCCGAAGCTCGAATCATGATCTCCGCGCCGATGTTCGCCTCGCGCCTGCCACGCTCGTGCAAGACTCCATGAGCCAGCCCCACCGTGAAAATTATTAGTAAGACCCCTACCGCAGTTCCGAGAATGCTTACGGCCGTGCGCGCCGGTCGATGCGCAATGTTTGAGAGCACGAGACTGTCCATGATTCTTCTTAAACGAGGGCTGCGGTCCAACAGCCTGCCCCAGGCATTCGGCGCCGTGCGCCAGGTCAGAACAAATAGACCAATCGTAGTCCAGAAGACTATTCCGGCCTTCCGCACCAATGCCAGAGTGACGCCTGTGGCGGCCGCAAAGCCCAGCGCTTGCAAAATGACTTCCGTACCACCTTCGTAGACGCCAATCGTACCCGGCACAAACGCAAAAACGAAATTGATGACTTTGGTGAGCGACTCGATGATGTAAGCCTGCGCTACCTGGGGCGCAAGACCCAGCATGCGCAACGTGACGTAGACTTCAACAACGCTGGAGGCGTGTGCCAGGAGGTTGCAGGCGATCATTGCGAAGAACGCAGCCGGGTGATGTTTGTAGAAATCGTAAACCTTCGACTCGAGGTGGGAGATGTGATGTCGTCGCTTCAGCAGAACCTTCGGACTGAGCCGCAGTTGGGCAAGCTGGTCAAGCACCCAGGTCAAAAGCATGATCCTGCGTTTGGCTGCCAGCCCGGCAGCAAGGATACCCAACGCTGCAATGAGAGCTATGCCAATGAGGACGTAATAGACCAAAGGCGGAACTTGATAGGTGAAGAGCATCACGCAGGCGCCGCTTAGTATGAAAAACACGACCGAGAGGTTGTAGATCAGGTTATCTACCACCAGGGCGGGAACTCCATAAGTAAGGGGGACGCGTTTGCGCAGCAATGCCACTTTCGTTGCTTCACCAAGCAATGGCCCAGTAAAGGTGAGGAAACTGATAGCTTCGCCACCAAGCCGTGCAGCGAATGCTTGCATGAAGCTGATGCGCCTGTGTTCTGTCGGAACCGCGGCTCTCATGGCGATAGTGCGAAAGACGTGGCGCAGACCGCTTATCGCCAGAAGGTAGAAGAAACCAAAGCCAATGCGCAGCAAGGCATCGAAGATCGGCTGAACACCAACGCGGTTGATGACATAAATAAGCAGACCGACGCCGAGCAGGAAAGCAAAAGCCTGAAGCAAGATCAGGGAGCGACGGGAATTACCTTTGGCGGTGGGCTCGGAGTCTTCGACGAGTTCTTCCAGCTCTTCATCCTGCCAGTTGTTGGCTCGTTCTTCTGCGGAGTTAATCAAGGCGAAAGACTTGCTCCAGTTACAGCAATTTTGTGCTTCTCCACCGCGCCCGGAAGCATCTCCTTTATGACACGTCCGGGAAACCGGCGAAAACCTTTGTCCCACAGCACGGGAAGGGGACTGCTATCATCGCGTAAGTTCCCCGTTAACGCCAGTATGGTAGGCACAAAGCTCAGACTGTCGTACGGCTCCTCAATGACAGTAGCACGCGGCAAGCCGGTCTTCTCGCCGCCGGCGACCATGAACGTTGAATGGGTTGAAATGCGGAAAAATGCTCCGTGATTGCCGCCAGGATTGAATCCTCTCACGTCGAAGTTCCAATGGTTGTTAGCTACCAGGAGAAGGTCTGTTTCGATGGCGTCACGTTGTCGCTTCGTGAAGCGACGCGCGAGACGTTCGTCGGTTGAGATTCCAGGTTCTTCCAGGTCGAGTCTCTCAACACGGTGCTGCGCAAGCTCTTCATGTAAGCCAATCAGCGCGTTCGAATATTCGGTACGGTGTAAAGCTCGAAACCATTCAATCTCCGTGTGCCACTGACCGAGGCACGCCTCGCGGTCCGCTTCGGAGATAGCAAGCTGTTTGTCCTCGATGATCCGCAAGGGTAGATCGGGCTGCCAGGGTGACAGGTCGAAGTGAATCCGGCCTGCTTCGTCCTGCGTCAGATTCTTTATTGGCTGATAACGAAAGCTCATTCGCCCTTGATCGTCCTCTCGAGCCAGGATTAGAGCTTGCTTCTCAAGCCCACTGTTCACCCAAACGACGTCACGACTGATTGAGCGGTCATCGAGCCAGGGGAGCACCAGATCGGAAGAAATCCGGGTGGCAATCATATCGACTGGCTTATTAGCTACTCCGAGCTGAACATTGTTCTTCACTGAGACGTCGCGGAGCAGAGAGAAGTAATCAACGCGCAGGAAACTCTTTTGCATGTCTAACGAGCCGTCGGGCTGCAAAACAAATCCCCCAGGAGCTGCACCAACGACGTAGTTTTGCAATTGGTAAATACTGTTCCGCTCGCCCATCGCGTTTTTGGCGATCACATCTTCAATCTTCAATTTCGTGGGCGCGAAATTCTCAGGGCGCAGCCTCAAGAGGTTGGCGACCGTACGCGCATATTCGGTGTAACGTTTTTCCTGGCCCATCCATCTGTCGAGCTGAGCAAACACGCGCTTGGATTCGTCGTCTCGTCCGGCTTCCAGATCTTCTTTGGAAAATTTCTTCGGGCGTGCTGCCCACAGCGCGCGCTGCTGTTCGATTCGTCGGCGCAGCGCAGCTAATTCCTCATTGAGTTCGTCTAGATTCGTTTGCCAGGAGGCCCGCCGCCGGTCGAGCGTTCTGAAAAACGCGTCAGTCAAGGCCTGACGAAACGGTGCGGCAAGATCCTTGCGCTGCAGACTCTGCAAGAGTATGTGCAGGAGGTTAAGGTCGCTATCGCGTAGGTGAACAGACGCGCGCTCGTTCCCGTCGAAGTCGAGTAAAGCAGTCGGATACTCAGTGCTTTGGCCTTTCAGGTAGTAGGAATCTCTCGTAGTGGTTGTAATCAGGGGCACCAGAGGATAGATGCTCTTGAGGGAATAATCGAGAAGGAGCCGGCGCTTCGTGACGACGTGATGTCCGCCTCCCGCCGGACTGCCAAGCAGTTTTACCAGATTGTAGCCCTGGCTGTAGACCCGCTCGTCCGTGTTAAAGCCATGGTCGGAGACCAGGATGAGTGCGGTTTCTTCAGCTTGCGGGGTGTTTCGGATCGCCGTCCAGATTCGACCGAGCGTCGTGTCTATCTGCTTCAAGGCAACCAGATGAGATTCACGATCGTTGTTATGGTGGGCGACATGGTCAAAATCCTGCATCAGCAGCTGGAGATATCGAACCTTGGGGTCACCGAGCTTCTGCAACACGTCTCTCAATAATTGTTCGGGAACTGAGTCTCGAACATCGAGCCCCATGGTCCATTCGTCAAACAATTCCTTTGGTGGCTTCTTAAACTTATTTTCGAGACTCTTCTGAAAAGTAATGAGCCGGCCCCCGCGCTGAAACAGAGACATACCAACATAACGCTCGTTGTGGGCGTAGGCATCCGTCAGCATGGGCGTACCTATTGAGTCGAGAACCTCGACAGCAGGCATGTCCACCCGAACGCCGCCGATGCGCGCGATAAAGAAGGGAATGAAGTTGAGATAATCGTAGGTGTGCAGCGTGTTGCGATCAAATTCAACGTTTCCCTTAATCTGCAAGTGCTGGCCCGTCTCAAGCAAGGACCACGAAGGTGCAGACAGGCTCATGCCGCGAACATAGAAATTAGCTAGACGCGTTCCACGCTGATAGAAGATATGTTCGATCCAGGGAAGCTGACTCTTGCCGGTGTGTGGATCGCGCTCGTACACAAACCGATCAACCACATCCTGGGGCAGACCATCACATTGGACGATGACTATTCGCTTTGTTTGCGCTAAGGAAAGTGTGGGAGTAATCAGCAGCAGGAAGATCGCCGCGAGAAACCGAGGAAGAAAGAAGGGATAAGGCGTTGCGGCGGAAGAAGGACAACTGCGGATCGTCTGGTATTGAAAGAGCCGGTTCATGATTAGCGCTTTTAGCGCTGCTCGACCCTGGCTGCGCCGGTTTTACTTGCCGCGGCCAACGGGGTTTCAGGTTTGGATTTGTTCAGATAAGAAGTGATCAGATCTTTCCAGACCGGATCGAGGCGCGCGTCTTGTGAAAGACGCTGCAGTTCGTTCCTTGCCTTCCGAGTGTTCATTCTTGACAAACTATCCAAACAAGCGCGCCTGGTTTCGGTGTCGTCCGTACGAGTGAATATCTTTGCGGCAGCGCTCGCGGCTTCCGAGTCAGCTGATGTGGCGTGCTGGGCAATAAACTCCAGCGAGCGCTTGACCTCGTCAAGATTCCAGGCGACCTCGACCTGCGGCGTTGATTTGACCACCTGGCGCAAGAAGCGAGTGTGGAAATCCAGGCGCCGCGCTACATCCAATCGTGCTTCCATTTCCGGTGTAGCTTCTTCGCGGTGAGTATACATACCGAACGAGAGAATATTTGCCGCACGGAAGAAGATCAGTTCTTTTCGTCCATGCTCCAAAGGAACCATCTCCGCGCGACGATCGCGATCCAGTTTTGCAGCGAGCCCATCCGATCCCTTAGCGTAAGCCAATAGTGCTTCGTATTGGGCTTTTGCAAGTTCTGCCTCAACCGCCGTGTCGTTTTCCAGCGGATTTAAAGAAACCCTCTCCAGACGTTCGTCGATCTGCTCCCGTAATTCAGGATTGAGCGACTCATTCAGCGAAAGGAGTAGTTTTAATTGCGAATAGGTCCTGAGCCGCGAAGGCTGATTGATGTCCATGCCGCGTTTGCCGGTCACGTGATCGAAAATTGTCCGGCCCAGAAAATACGACAGGTTGCCGAGACGCGAGACAGAGAGCACGTTTCTTGTTACATCCTGCAACACACGCCGCGACATCTCGCGCTTTTTCGGGTTGAGTGAGTCACGAAAGTCGACCAGGAGCATCGGAATCTTGGGATTGTCCAGTCCATAAAGGGCCAGAGGAATCATCTCCACTGCCTGAGCTCCTGGAGTGTCTGAGGCCACAAGTCGATTCCCAGAATCAAAGTAACGAGTCTCAACATAACCTTTCCAGTTGACCAGTCGCTTGTCTGTCCAGGGATCGGCAATGTTCAAAAACCTGCCGCTGTAACGCCGTTCGCGATTAGTTGCCAGATCAGGCTTTGCGATCCAAATAAGCGCGTGGGTTGCGCTGCCGTCCGGCATTTCCAGTGGTTCGAAATGGAGCGACTCGGCCTCCGCCCGCTGACGCAACAGTTCCCAGTTATGACCGCGCTCGTCACGAATTCCCGTTCGTTTCTTCTCGTAATAAGGTTGTAAATGCAGATTGTCCAACAGACCGCCGAATGTCTTATCTGTCAGCAGAAGGCGTGCCTGGATGTCCGCCATTTCCGAATCGGAGAAGGCGGCCGGGCCATTCATCGCTTGATAAAGCGACAGCACCGAAAGCGCCCGGATGATGTGCGACTTACGATAGTCTGATATGTTTCTTCGGTAGGAGTCGCTCGAGGCCTTAATGGGTGCTCCGTAAGGATCAAGTAGCACGTTCTTCAATGCGGTCCAGAACACTTTCTCCCAAACTTGTTGCTCCGGTGCCGCCAGATCCATAACGGGTGGTGGTGCCTTACCGGAAGCCGTCTTCTTATTTCCGATTCTCGAGTACAAGAACGGAATCGCGCCAGCGATGCGTTGTTTCATCGTTGGACGAGTGTATGTAAGGGGCCAGAGATAACGCAGACGGTCATTTTCCGGGTTCAAGTCGCCGAGAGTGTCGCGCAGCACGCTTACCAGTGGAACCCACTCTTCATCCGGGCCACTCTCAAGGCCGTGCAGCCGGGCGTGAATAGTCACTAGTTCGGCTCCGCCTTCCACGGGCACTCTTTCAAGCCGAAAAAGATTGGCTCCTGGTGCGGGAGTTGACGAAGGATCACTAACTGTCCCGCTTTGGGCCGGAGCGACAATTTGAGCGAACGGGGAAAGGAGCAAAAGGAGACACAGAAAGAAGTAAGCGAGACGGCGCTCACTTCGTTGATCTTTTTGGGAACTAAGGCTCATCCTGCTGGGATCCTTGTGTTAAGAACCTGGCGATTTCCTTCTGGTGATACGATCTTACTGCGCCTCATTCCCTCAAAATTCCCAAGTAAGGCGCTGGGTAAAAGCATGCCCTTCTGTCGCAGCAAGCCTTATGCCGCCGGAAGGAAGGGCCAAAGCAATATACCATTACTCTTTGTTCAGCAGGACAGCTTTTGTTGCTGCCGTGTGTAAGAAACAGAATTGTAACAACGTGCCTTCGGATGCGCGTGAGCGGGTTACAAGTTGCCGGAATTCTCGAAGAAGACTTACCGTCTGGAGGAGGATCGGATTAGAGGGAGAGTTCTATTCTGGTGCTGGTGGGTGAGCATTCTGCTGTGAGGCAGCAGTTTCGCCGTCTTTACCTTCCTTCGGCACTGGAGCAGTCCAGCCGGCGCGCGAAAGCAGGGCTATTCCATACTGAATAGGAACAGCAAAGTTTGAAGCCTGATTCTCAGTGAAGACCGCGAAATTGACACCGATCACACGCCCTGATGGTCCGAAGAGTGGAGCGCCGGATCCACCCTCCGCGGTACGCGCGTCATAAGCAATGCGACGGACGTCCAGGTCGGTTATGCTTCCTTGTGTTGTGAGTGGCTGGATACGTCTGGTCTCCGCGAGATATCCGAGCAGGGAGTCAAGAGAACCGTAGCGTTGCTGAATGTTGCGCGACTCAGCGTCATCCAGAAGGGCCAGGAGCCTGTCTGGTCCCGAAGGGTATCCCATCATGACGACTGTCTTACCAACCTCCACGGCCGCTTTGTCTTCCTCAAGTGGGAGAATTGGGATATCGCTCGGCGGGTCCTTGATCTCCAGTGTGCAGACGGCGAGATCGTCACGCTGCGCCGCGACTTTGAATTTGAGCGGGATCGGTTGGCTGTGATCCGGAAAGTATGCGTTGAGTTTCTTGAGACGGGGTTGGCCTCTTACGCTGCCGCTCAAACTTTGGGCGCGGTCGTCAGCCAGCCAGGGTTGCGCGATGTGGCGATTCGTCATCACGAAGCCATCGCCGACGTAGAAGCCGGAGCCAACAAACTCAAACTCCGCAATCGCCGCTTTGCCCTCTGGGGTCAGCACTTGAGGCTCACCGCCGCTCTGAACGGTTCCTCCACTCTCACTCATTTGCGCTTCCGGATAGCGAAGCGGGCGTCCGGTTCCCGACTCAACAAAGTAGAACGAACCTGCAATCAGGCACACGCCGCTTCCATAGTCGCTTCGTAGCTTCACGGCTAGCGAGAGACTGTCTCGAATCTCTTTGTTCGAGCGGCCCAGGTCGGCCAATTGCTCGTTGGTTTTGGTTGCCTGGTTCTTTGCGCCTTCAAGCTGCGCACGCTGTTCGTCGATCAGGCGCCGCGTTCTCTGCATCTCTTTGAACATCGAGAAGCCGATATAGAGAATGCCGCCGACAAGCGCCAGAGCGATCGCCAAAGTAATTAGTTTTGTGCTTGGGTTAATCTCGCGTACCAGCTCGCGTGTAAATTCGCGCAAGAAAACTTTGGCATCGTCGCGCCTTGCCGTGGCGGCCGATTCAATGGCGGCCGCTTCAATAAAGGGCGCAACTTGAGTTTGGTGAGATGGGTCTTGAACGACCGCGGGCAGAGAACGAATCGGAAAAAACTGCAAGGCCAGATTTGATGGTTGGATCTTAACTTCGTCGCCATCCTTGATCTCTGCGTTGGTTTCAAGGGAACGACCGTTATGGATGAGATCAAGAGAAGTATCAAATGAGGAAACACGATACGACCCATTTGTGCGGGCCAGTTCCAACACCAACCCGTCGCTGTCGGGCCTTTTTGGCAGGTCAGACATGCGGAGTCGCAGATCGCAGTTATCACAACTGCCAATGCGAATGCGCTCGTCGGTTAGCACTTCGGTGTGCTTGTCGTCACCGGAGGAGATGTGAATAACGAGACCGCTTGCCATAGAACTTGAGCAAACCTACCGCTTACATTAATTCGGGCGCCCGCGTCGGACCGCTTCGAATGCGCGCTTGCGGTCTTCCAGAGCGGTCGCCCTCAGGCCTGTATTCTACAATGTAATTTCAATACTTAGCAAAAGTAGTTTGAGGCTGGCTTGCCCTGGAGCGCGGGCATCCTGCCCGCACTTGCATCGCGCTCAGTGGGAGGAGACCCGGGACCACTTACAACG
>JBOGOU010000149.1:0-24986 GCA_050748205.1 Pyrinomonadaceae bacterium
TTCTTGGTGAGGTTAAAGGTTTTACTCAGCACTCAGTACTCAGCACTCAGTACTCAGCACTTCAATCACACTTCCCTTCCGTCGAACAGCCTGATTCCCCAAATACAAAACATCCATCCGCGTCTTCATAAAGCAATCGATTGCATGTTTCGGGGTACACACAATAGGCTCGTTCTCATTAAAAGAAGTATTTAAAACCACTGGAACGCCAGTCAGTCGATAGAAGTCGTGGATGAGGTTGTAATAGCGTTCATTCAAGGTGCGTGAGACAGTCTGCAAGCGACCGGAGCCATCAATATGCGTTACCGCCGGGATCTCCGCGCGGCGTTCTGGCCTTATCTGATAAACCATCAACATCGTGGGCGCGGGATGACTCTGCTCAAAATAGTCGGCCGTGTGCTCTTCGAGAATCGAGGGAGCGAACGGACGGAAGGACTCACGTTTCTTGATCCGATCATTCAGTATGTCTTTCATCTCAGCACGCCTCGGATCGACAACGATGGAACGATTGCCGAGGGCCCGCGGGCCAAACTCCATGCGTCCTTGAAACCATCCCACTACCAGCCCGCCGGCAATATCATCTGCGGCGCGCCGGGTAAGCTCTTCATCCGAATATGTCTCGAAAGAAAGATTGCTGCGCTCCAACTCCTCGCTGATCTCGTCATTACTAAACTCTGGTCCGGTGTAGGCGCCTTCCATCACCGCTCCTCGTTTGTTATTCAGAATACCGTTGTAAATTTGATAACAAACTCCAAGAGCCGTGCCGCTGTCACCTGCAGCCGGCTGAACAAAGACACGCTTGAACGGTGTGTTGAGTAGGATCTTTCCGTTCATGACAGAGTTGTATGCAACTCCGCCTGCTAGCCCCAAGTCTGTCAATCCGGTCTGTTGGTGCAAATGGTTGAGCACGTGAAAACCAACTTCTTCAAGTCGGAGCTGCAAGCTGGCGGCGATATCTCGTTCACGATCAGTTAGGGGATCACCAGACTGACGCGGCGGCCCAAAGGTCCTGACAAATTCGTTTGAAAATACCTGACCAATGACCGGCGACCCCTTGTCCCAGGTCATATCGACACCTTCCGCATGATGGCGAAAGTAATCGAGATTCAAACGAAAGCCACCGCCCTCCTCGGTGCGAATGATGTCCCGAAACACTTCCATGTAACGAGGCTGGCCATAGGGTGCGAGGCCCATAACTTTTCCCTCGTCACCGTAATGCGGAAAGCCAAGAAACTGCGTTGTAGCGGTGTAAACAATTCCCGAAGAGTGAGGATATGCAACCTGGCCCAGCACCTCGATTGAGTTCCCTTCTCCTTTGGCCCACATCGTCGAAATGAAGTCGCCAAAGCCGTCAATTGAGAGGAGAGCTGCGCGATCAAACGAGGAAACGTAGAACGAACTTGCGAGGTGTGCCCGGTGATGTTCGATGTTGTGAAACTGTGCGGTTAGTTGGCTCTTTGGTACTTCCAGGACTCTCGCTAACTCAGCTTTTAGATCACGAATCTTAGCCGCGTTACCCAGGCGATCGGCGATCTGTCGAAAAATGCCGCCCGCACTCTCCCTTTTCCCATTCCCCTGTTCACCTGTTCCCCCGTTTCCCCGTTCCCCCGCTCTCCCTTTGTCGTCGGCTTCTATCATGGCTACGGATTCCTGCCGTCTGCCTACTGCCAACTGCCTCCTGCCCACCTCCCTCGCCGCGCGTGATGCGGCAAACAGGACCTTCTTATGGAGGTGGGCGGAAGGATCACGGGAGATCCCCACGTGCTCGACTTCATCGATCTCAATTCCGGCCGCCTCGAGACAGTATCGGGCCGCCGAAGACGGAAAGCCTGCACAGTGTTTGAAGCGATTGAAACGCTCTTCTTCTACCGCGGCAATCAACTCACCGTCTTTGATGATCGCGGCCGCCGCATCACCGTGATAGGCATTAATCCCAAGGATGTACATTGCTTTCGAATCTAGAGAATCATAGTCTGACAGGATTAAGAACGCAGAGAAAGAGTCACACCAAGAATTGCTTTCCTTGATCTTGATTCACAGAAACACCACTCTTCGTCTAATCCAGTCGTCCCTTGATCCAAGCAGGATCTCGACGACAGTCCAGAACTGCGTGAACCAAAACACCAGATTTCTGAACAGTGTAGAAAACAGCAAAAGGAAATCTCCGAGACAGGAGTCGATAGTAGTCTCTATAAACCTTTTCGTGGATGCCTCGGTAAAGGAGGAGTGATTCGATATCCGCTAATAGGTTCAGCAAGAAGTAGGAACCGAGCCCGCCTTGCTGCGCTTCGTAAAACTGAAATCCGTTGATCAGATCCTCGATCGCCCGATCAAGAATCTCAATTCTCATGAGGTTCTTTCAGCAATGCGTTTCTTTGCAGTCTCCCAGTCCACAAATTCAGCCGTTCCCTGTTCGATCAGCCGCTGACGCTCATCGAGGACGTCCTTGTGCCACTGTGGCAAAGGCACGGCTCCGTGCCGGCAAAGCTCATCCCAGAGAGCCTCCATCGCACGGAGCTTTTCTTCCAGCGTCATTTGATCGATCTTGAGCTCGGTGGTCATTGGGACTATCTTACCATTGCTGACGCTGAGTTGTGAAAGAACTCTAAGAAAGCGTAAGGCTGAGGATGGGAAACCCTGCACAGTGTTTGAAGCGATTGAAACGCTCTTCTTCGGCCGCCGCAATCAACTCACCGTCTTTGATGATCGCCGCCGCCGCATCACCGTGATAGGCATTGATTCCCAGGATGTACATGTACTTCGGACCTTTCAAGCGTGAATCCCTAGTGAGCTGTCTTAAAGGATCTACTCCGGATTGTATATTCACAGTAAACTTCACCACCTATTTCATTTGTTACGCGTCACTTGAGGATCAATCTCAGAATTACGTATAACATCGACCTTCGAAGTTCGCAATCCGAAACTTTCCCCGAGGTCATGGTCAATTAGATAGAGCGAGAGCATCAGCTCGGCCAGCGTGCGCTGGAAGGCATAGTAAAGACCGGCACGACCGTCAAGTATTCCACCGCGAATTACCAAACAATAGAAGAGCATCGCGACGGGCGCGACAACGCACCAACGCCTGATGCGATCCGTCCAGCTCAAAGCGGCCGTGTCGCAGTTCAGCAACTTGTTTGCTTCGAGCTTCGTGTACAAAGATTGTGCCTGGAACCAATAACTTAGCGACTTGCGATCGTCATGCAGAATTGCCGACCGGAGGTTCTCCACCTTGCCGTCGATCACCACACGATGTGCGTGTCCATCTTCACGGAAAAAAGCTTTTGTCTTTCGGAACAGCACTGTCACGGGTGGATAAATGCCACTCCGCAAACGTCGACCATGGATGCAGTAGATGAAACGGGCGCGAAATCCCATCACGTCGCTAGGCGAGCTCAGTGTTGTCAGTTCGTCTACCAACTCAGAAGTCAGGAGGTAATCAGCATCGAGATTGAGCACCCACTCGGTGGAGATTCCAGTCTCAGCCAGACCAAAATTACACTGACTTGCGAAGTTATCGAACTCACGCTCAAATACACGGACCTGCCGAAACTGTGAGACGAGTTCCAGCGTTTCATCGTCGCTGAAGCTGTCAACCACGACGACGTCCCGAGCCCAGCGCAATTGCTCCAGGGTGCGTCCGATGTTCGGCGCCTCGTTGTAAGTCAGAATTAGAGGCGTGATCTGATTGAGCATCTAGGCAGCGACCCTCCGGGCGTGGCAGATCATATTCTTCCAAAGCCATGGAGCACGACCGTAAAAGCTGAAGCGAAGGTCTTCAAAACCATATCTTTTCACGATGTCAGAAAGAGTCTTCACGCTGAAGAACTTTATGTGTCCTCCATCTACGAGTGCGGTGAAATGGGAGTCCATCTTGTTCAAGATACTTAGCACCACGTTTTTCAAATAACCATGATATGGAGTTGTGAGAATCAAGTGGCCGCCATTGTCAAGCAGGGACGATGCCGCCTCCAAAAGATCCGCTGGCCGATAAAGATGCTCGATGATATCGCTGGCAACCACCAAATCCACCTTTTGTAGGCCCGTCTTTGAAACCAGTTGCGCATCAATATATTCGAGAATGAACCTCGATCTCGGATGAGTCTGGCTCGCGATGTCCAATCCGGACTGAGACGCATCGACTCCCACGACGTCGTACCCGAGTGAGGCGAGACGTCCAGTAAGATAGCCATTCCCGCATCCAAGGTCACAGATGCTTCTGAGATTTTCCAGCTTCGTGATTTCGGTGATAAGAACGTTAGCTAATCCCCTACCCGACTCTCCATTTGCTGGACCTGAGTACTTCCAGACAGATTCTTGATAAAGTTTCATAACTGAGTCGAGATTTAGTGGATCTCAAGATAAATAGACGAGGGGAAGTGCGCTTCTATCGATTGGAAGGGCTTGTAACTCGCAAGTTGAAGCCCGCGCTGATCTTCCTGGTGAACGTATTCCGGAAAGACTTCTTTCAACATGTGAGGGCGATCGTAGTGCAAAAGGCTCAAGCAAAATAAGATTTCCACTTTGGTATTGAACATTAAGAAGGCGCGTAGCAGTGAGGTTTCCATCCCGTGTAGGTACGTACGCAAAGTATCGCGCGGATAGTCATAAGGGAAATATATGTCATGAAAGTGCACGATAACTCCAGGTCGCAACCGAGGGAGGACTTCTAATATCAAGAAATTGACATCGCCCCCCGGCTTAACCGTATGGGAAGAGTCAATGAATAGCAGATCACCTTTTTCCAACTTCTCGAACAGTTCAAGAGGCACGCTTTGCACATGTCTTTGAATAAGCTCGACTTCGTAGAGCTCCTCCAACCCATTTGAAGGGTGCGGTTCTATCGAAACAAGGCGACCGGCCGTTCCTATTTCCTCAGCGTTTAGGGCTAACGCTGACACTATGCAATGACTCGAAACGCCGCTTCCCACCTCAATCACAATACGCGGCTTAAAGTTCCTCACAACTGCGTGCAGGCATTGGGCCTCTATGTAACCGTAACCAGGTCCCCTTTTTTGAGCGACAGCTTTTAGGTAAACCTTGTTTCCCTCATACTCACACGTGTAAGGAGCGCAAATCGATCTCAACGTTTGACTCTGTTTCGCGAGGTCAATCGAAACCCCAGGCATAACCGACCGGTTTGCCCACACGTCCAAAGTGCGTTGAAGCTCCACAATGTTTGGTACTGACGAATAGTAGTGTGATGGAACTATTTGTACACCCAACCTCAAACCGACTTTGTGTATCTCCAAGGCTGCGCGCTTCAGACGAGCTTTATCAATTGGCAACCTCATCACTTATCGTTACGTGCCTCTCCACAGCGGAAAGCTTTATCTTGTCGAAGAATCGCATCATAAGATGCGACTAGTTGTTTCGCAATTTCGTCCCATCTGAAGCGGTGAGCCAAATTGTGGCCGGCTCGACCTCTCCGGGAACGCTCAACTGGCGATCTGAATGCCTCCGCCAAGCTGCTACGCAGCGAATTTCTGTCGATTTCCGAAATCCATCCAGCTGAGACTGATCCTATGTCCCTCGAAAGGTTTACCTGCGGACTTACCAGCACGGGCACACCGCACGCTAGAGCTTCCATCACACAGAGACCAAAATTCTCATGATATGAAGGCAGAGCAAGCAGTGAAGCCCAGGTCAAGACAGCCTGCTTCTTATCACCTTCAAGCCAGCCAGGAAACAGCACGGATGCGCAAGCGTTGTGTGCTTCTACTTTGCATTTGAGTGTTGCGACATATTTCTTAGGCCCCTCACCCGCAAAAATCAGCCGCCAATCCTTGAATTCCTGTCGGTCGACTAAGTCGAGAAATGATTCAAGTAAAACGTCGAACCCTTTGGTTGGCAAGAGTCTTGAGAGAACCAAAACGTAGGGATGCTCCTGAAGCTCGGGAAACTCACTCATGAAGGCCGTTTGCTCTAACCTCCGGTCGCCGTTCGGGACCTTGATCCCAAGCGGTACAACATGACCATGATTCAGCGCAAGTGACTTCTCCACCGCTTCGCGCTCCGCGTGCGTCGTATAGTGCACTCCGGCGGCGTCGCACAGCATCCGCTTGCCAACCAAAAGCCAAAAAAGCTTTTTCCGCAAAGGTTTCTGTTTCATGCTCCACGGATCGAGCGTACCCAATGGGCGCACAAAGTAAGGCACAGCATTCTTGCGACACGCGCGCGCTGCAGCGATGCAGGCATGATTGAAGACCGCGTGAATGTGTACGAGATCGTAATTGGAGACATTCTGGGTGAGCCAGCGCGAAAAAGGCCGGGAGTATTTAAAGGAATTCCCTAACTGCCTTTGGAAAAAAATCACGGGCAATTCTTTGTAAGTGACTACCTTCTGGAGGCTAGACGGCGGCGCGGCATCCAGATCGGCGTCGGTTGTTGCAATTAGCACTTCAACTCCTGCATCCCGCAGCGTGCGACACATGGGAATGATCGCTTGGCTTGGCCCGCCTGATTGGGCCGAGATGGACGGGATAACGTGAAGGATCTTCATAAAGGATTGCTAAGGATTAATAGGATTAATGGGTGAATGTGAGTACTCAAGCCTTAGCACTTAGCGTCACGCCGTTGAAGTGGCACCATTTCGCCAACACGTAGAGGGACCAAGGCCGCGACCAGCCGACCCTCTGGGGCGCCCGCAGGAAGTTCTCCCAAACGCGATTGACTGAATTAGGATTCAACCCCAAGCAATTGAAGGTATTTGAATTTCCCAAGACATCCGACAATTCGTCTCGTAACCGCAACTGCATCCAAGACTCGAACGGGAACGTGAAGCCCATCTTTGGCCGCTTCAGAAAATCTACTGGGAAAAGATCCTGGACCGCTTCCCGCAACAATGGCTTACACCCTCCGCCGTTGAGCTTCCATTGCCCTGGAAGACTCAACACGAAACGCACAACCTCAATATCAACGAACGGAACCCTCACTTCTAAAGAGTGGGCCATGCTCATGGAGTCCGTATCCCGCAGCAGCGTGTTAGCCATGTATCCTTGCAATTCCAGATGCGAGACGGCGTTCACTGTATCGATCTGCGAATTCAGATTATTCTCCGCATGTCCTTGGTACTCAGGGTTTCGCTGGTTTACCTCGGCCCGAGGACTTAAATCCGAAAGGCCATCCTTGAAGTTCGATCTTTGAGAGAGCTTTGCGAGTTCGTCCGACCCAAATAGCTGGCGACTGATGCTGTATGCCGCTAGCGGACTGCCGTCGCTGGTAACAAGCTCCCAAAACTTCTTCTGTTGATTCGATCTGCCAACAAACGCGCGACTCACTACAGAGGCCGGGCGCCGTAATCCAAGGAAGATGCGGCGCATCTCATGAAGCCTGAAGGCCCGGCGGAAACTCGGGTAACCCGCGAAGAGCTCATCACCTCCGAGCCCTGAGAGCGCCACTGTAACGCCCGCTTGTTTCACAGCTTTTGACACCACGAACGTGTTAACTCCGTCCATCGTCGGCTGGTCCATAGCATTTAGAGCCGCCGGCAAGAGACCAAATAGTTCGTCATCGGCCAAGCGAATCTCATGGTGCTCGGTCCGAAACGTTTGAGCGACCAGACGTGAATACGGCGCTTCGCTAAACTTCTGTTCATCAAAGACCACGCTGAAGGTCTTCGGCTTCTCACTTGTTACCCGGCTCATCAAGGCAACCAGTGCACTTGAATCCATACCTCCCGAGAGAAACACTCCCAATGGCACGTCGCTTGTTAGGTGCAGCCGTACTGACTCTTCCAGCTTTTGACGCAGAATAGCTAGGGCCTCATGCCTGTTTAGACCCGGCAGCTGTTCGACGTCCTTTGATATCCGGCCTGAATAGCAGACCTCCTCAATTTGATAGGCGCTTGCTTGGACACCTACACGCAAAAAATGGCCTGGGAGAAGAGATCGCACGCCCTCTAAAATCGTTAGAGGTGCCGCAACCGAACCATATTCGAGATACGAACTCACTCCCTCCGCGCTAAGATCGCGAGGAATCACACCGCTCGCCAGCAGCGCACGAACCTCAGACGCAAAGATGAAGGGCTTGCTGTTTAGTGCTTGTTGTCTGCTGAGTGCGGTTTGCGCTGTTCCCCCAAAGTAATACAAGGGCTTAATCCCAAATGGGTCGCGCGCCAGGATCAACGTTTGTTTGTGCCTATCCCAAATGGCCAGCGAAAACATGCCACGAAGTCTTCCAAAAGCCTCAACACCCCATTTTCTGTACGACCTCAGCACTACTTCCGTATCGGTATGTGAGTGCCAGGGTCCAAACTCGTCACCTATCTCTTCGCGCAGTTCACGGAAGTTATAAGTTTCGCCGTTGTAGGCAATTGTGAGCCCCGCGCCTTCGTCTTGCATCGGCTGGTGGCCAGCAGGCGAGAGATCAATAATGGCTAACCGCCGAAGAGCCAGTACCACAATTCCCGAACCGTCGAACACCGAATGCGCTGCGATCCCTTGGTCGTCGGGCCCACGATGAGCGAGAGCCGAAGACATCTCTTCTACAGTGTTGATTACACCTGCACCACCGCCAGTGACAAATGCACCTGCGATTCCACACATATTCAGTTTAAGCCTGTTTTGATCAGAGCAGTGTGTTATAGAGATTAAGCGCTCGATCTAACGCGGGAGCTGGAGCCTAGCGCCAAGGTCTCCGACGGCAGCTCGCGAAGCAATATCTCAGTAAGCTTTTCTTTGAAACGCGCGAAAGTAAAATTCTCTTGCAGTCGGCGGTAGCCAGCTAAACCAAAGCGATCCCGCTTGGCCGGGTCCAAGCAGAGATCGATCAGCTTTTGAGTTAGCTCCTCTTTATTGCCATACTCCACCAAGCAGCCAGTTAGCCCATCTTGTATAACCTCCGGCGCCCCACCGCTATTAGCGGCCACAATCGCTTTTCCGTGTTTCATCGCTTCAAGGAAAACAAAGCCGAATCCTTCTCCCGCGCTCGGCATTACAAACAAATGACATTCCCGGTAACAAGACTGTAGAGTCTCGTCGTCGACGAAGCCCAAGAAGTGCACGCGTTCGCTGACTCCAAGTTCTTGCGCCATTTTCTTGTGCCGCTCCAGATCCGTTCCCCCTCCCACAACCGTGTATTGAACGTCCTCGGTCCTCTTTGCCACTTCCGGCAGAACTTCCAGGACTTTATCAACTCCTTTGTATTGCTGTGTGTCCTCGAGGCGGCAAACAGATAGGAGTCGCGTCCCCTTAGCCACCGACGAGGGAATTTCAGGGAAGGGAGAACCGATTGATGAACATTCAAGTGCGTTTGGCAACAAGGACATGCGGGCTTCATCCAGGGCGTTGATTTCAACTGCTCTTTGTTTAGTGTATTCGCTAATTGAGACTGTGAAATTAGCTTGTCGCAAGGCGTGCCCTCGCATCCGCCCTAAGGACTGCCAAGCCTCAATTCCGTATAGCATGACGCCATAACGCAACTGCGGCTGAAGCCGTTTCAACATCCAGCCCAAGGGTGCATAGTTTATGTGCCCAATTAGCAGGAGATCGACCTTGTGAGCAAGGGCGAGTTGCATGAACCGCATGGACAATGACGCACGGCTTCCGTCGAAGGCCTGGAAGCGTAGGTTGGGCAATTCAGGGGAGGATTTTTCAACATCGGCTGGGCTATCCGTAGCGATAAGGATATGACTCTCCCCCGCTTCATGCATTTCATTCAATACACGGCACACCAGGCGGTTGTAGGTAGGAATTCCACCATGGGCACTAAAAGTCGTTGTTTGGAGAGATAGTATCAAGACTCAGTTTGGTTTTGTCGGCAGTAAGACAGGCAATTCAACTCGAGGCTTCTTAGTCGGAACGCTTTCTCTTACCATCCATAACAGGATGGAGGCACATGCGAGATTTTGAATGAGACCACCAAACATTAGCTCAGTACTCGTGCCAATTCCATTTAGAAAGTAAACAAACGTGGCAAGGAAAATTGCATGGCCCCCAGGACCAGAAGTCGGCCCAGCAAAAACATGCTGGAGCGTCGCCAGTACTCCGCCGAGAACAATCATTGCGAGGAAAACGCCCGCCGCACCAAAATTGATATAGCCTTCACCGATTAGGCTAACGCCAAATGAAGAATGCTGAATGCCCTCCTCAGTAGATATCTCATAAGCCACTGCGTAATAGTTGTTTGCGGCGTTAGCTTGGGGCTTCTGCGGCCATATGAGCCTTGGAATCCAGGCAATAGCGAGGTAAGAATAGGTATTTCCATTTTGATAAGGAAGCACTGATGGAGTTAGCGAATAGATGTGTGCGAAATTGTGGATTTGATCCGCTCGGCTTGCCGCATCCGAGGTTGACTCCGTCAGATTTCGCGTACCGCTAAATGTATCTCGCCAATAGTCCGTCGCCTGTTCAATCCAGTCAGTTGCTCTTGCAGTTGCAGAAACTTCAAAGGCTGACTCTCCACTCGCTATCATCGTTCCACGAATATTTCTCTTGACCGGGGAAAGGAATACGAACAAAAAGGCTATCAAAGCAAAAGTCATCACGGGCAACCGACGGAGATAAAGCCATCTAGTCATGAAGAATACTGCGAGGGGAAGAATCATCTGCTCCATCATCGTGGTTGAAAAACCACGCAAGGCGGCTACAGCTACAATTATGTAGAGCAGAATCTTTTGCCACCGGGCACCCTGCCCTGTATAAACGATCCAAGCCAAAACCCCGATAACCACTAGCACTTGGTTTTGAAAGAGGAAGATAATGGCTTGAAACTGTAAATAGTTGTCTTCTGAGAGTACTGTCTGCAGTCTGGGCAGGAATATGGATGCCAGAAAAATGGCAACGCAATAAATTTCAGTTCGCTTCCTGTTCAGCGGTAGACTAACGCTGGGAATAGCCTTTAAAGCACCCTTTTTCGCTATAAAATAATAAGTTGTCTGCAGTAGTACTACGCCTAGGATCGTTAGAACTAATGCCGCTTCGATAGAGGCCTCATCCAAATAACGGAAGCCAACGAACAGCAGTATCCCCGGTTCTTGTGTGAAGATTGGGATTGCATACTGAAGGGCGAACGAGAGACAAAGCACCGGAAGAACAGGAAGGCCTGTTTCCTCTCTAGCGAAGTATCGGTAGGTTGGGTACAAGCAAACATCGAGAAGGATCATTGCCAGAAGGACCTGGCGCGCGGAATAGTTATGCGGATAGAGAATGATCGGGAACAAAACCGTGGCGCAAATGAATATCATGGCTGCCACCCTCCTCTTGGTGAGAGCAGCTACACCGCTTGTTAATCGGTAACCGTATTTCGCTAGCATTAGGCTTACTTGATCGTCTACATTAATCTATATTTGCCAGTCGCTTAACCACTTGGACAACCGGCGCGAACTGGCGCTCAAAACAAAACTCTTCTTCGAAGCTTTTCCGACCTGCCGAGCCCATCATCCTGGCTCTTTCTGGCTGACCAAGTAGGATGTTTATGGCTGCCGCAATACTCTCAGGTGACCTTTCGTCAGCAGTCACCCCGCACCCATGTTTTTTAACCAATCTCTTCAAAGCAGGTGTGTCAGATACTAGTAAGGGTATCCCGGCCTCCATATACTCCATAATCTTATTCGAGGCCGTGGCAATAAATTCATTATTGATATGGATCGGCTCGTAAAGAGCATGACCTATATCCGCTCCAGGCGTGTAGAGTGCAACCTTGTCATATCCTACGGGCGGAAGAACCGCAAATTGGCGATCCACACCCAACGCTCGGGCCTGCGCATTAAGCCTTGTTAGGTAGTCAGAATCGCTTATTCCCATAAGAACGAAGCCCCAGTTGCTGTTCCCCCATAAGGGAACCGACCTCAAGGTGGATTCAATTGCATGGCCCGGACCCACCCTCCCTTGTCGAAGCACAATCGCCTCAAATCTATGTCCGTTTTTAGCGAGGGCGCGGTGCAGCGCTTCACCAGAAGCACCGTAGCGGATCAAGGGAGCGTTGGCGCAAACTAATGGCGGTCGCTTCAACCGAAGCTCCTTGTCGACGACGAGAGCCCGATCTGCATCGGGTACGATCACAACATCACTGGTACGCGCAAAACGCCTTTCAAAAGTGCGGACAGCCTGGGATCCTAATGAAATCTGTCGATCATTCTCAGCAAAATCATGGCAATGATATATTATGGGACGTCTGTAAAAAGTACTGATTATGCGTGCGGGAAACAAACCATGCATATCGTGTCCAATAAACAATACAGCATCTAGCTTGGCGCGGCGCAGGACCTTTACAACAAAACTTAGGTACTCGAACCAGGGACCTCCTGTATCAGTCTTGACGCGATGAATCCGCACCTCCGGAGGGTAAGAGACGTCCCATTGTTGAGCATCCCAACGACAGAAAATGTCTAATTCGAAGCCAGACTCCGCGAGTAAGCGAGCACTATTAATAATCGGAGGATATTGGTCAGGATTACCGTAAAAGATTGCCTGAATAGTGCGGTTCACGGTTAATGAACCCTGCTCTCGAGGGATTGCAGGATACGACGCGCCCGGTCAAGGTAGGTATGTGCCGACAGTACTTTTGCTCTAGCGGCCTCTCTTATTCTATTCCGGAGTGTTTCATCCTCGACGAGCGTTGCGACGAGCTCTGACAATTCGTCATCGTCCTTGTAATAGAAGAGATGTTCACCATGGATGAAGTCCTGCTCCATTTCTGGGCAGGGCGAGCAAACCTGTAATCCGCCCGCCACAGACAACTCAAAAAATCGCATATTCGCTGCTGGGTAGTTCAAAGGGTCAATGATATTGAGATTAATCGTTGAGCTAGTCACCGCCTTGGCGAACTCATCCTCGTAAAGCGGCCGCCCCTGCCATCGTTTAAGTAGCGCTCCGTTTCTCCGGCAGCGGCGTCCCCAGTCCGGCCCCCATATTTTCATCTTGAAACATTTAAGCTTTGATAAGACCGCTTCTCGTTCGGGCCGCCAGCCCCCAATAAATGTAACATCCGCCCCATATCGGATTCTCTCAGACTCGTTGCACGCTACCATCGGATGCATTGAGGGATCACCTGCCAGCGGGATCCACACAACATGCTTGGCACCCATTCGTCGCAGTTGCTCCGAACTGGATTCACTGTAAGAAGCAACGAGGTCAAAAAGCGGCAGGCACGAGATCAAGTTGTTATCAACGTTCAGTAATGTATCAGGCCACACATGCACGAGCGCAACGCTGACGGACGAACGTATTTGAGCAAGGGCTCCGGCATGGATCTGATAATGCCCGAACGTCACAAGGTAGTTCGGTTGGAAACTAAGTGCCAAAGTTACGAGCTCGCGATTGGCTTTCCGTAACCACGGCTCGACCGGCACGAAGTTATTAAAGGCTCGGCCAAACGGCCCCAACCGGCAATGGCGCTGTATCGTCTTGACCATGTCGAAGCTCATGACTTCGCAACCAAGCAATTCAAAAGCTCTTCTATAAGATACCTCAAGTGCACCCGGCTCAAATCGACCGACGAGTATCACCCGAGACCCTTGGCAGCTCATTCGTTAGTCTTTTTGGACCTTGCTGTGAGTAATTGCACTACAAGATAATTGTCGCTCGGCTTGATTGTTGGTGACTACGAAAGACAGTGGCGAGCAAATAGTGCAAACGAGTAAGTAGGCTGATAGGAGCTAAAAGGCTCACAAAGGTAACGGCTAAATATAACAGCCAGAGGTAGAGGCGGTCATAAAACGCAAGCTTGTATTCTGCCAGCAACTTTCCTGGCCAGAATCCGCGTGCAATACCTACAGAGAAGCTCCAATTGGCGACTCGGCGGTATTCAACGACCCAGAATGGATACGACGATACTAGAGTCTTGGCCACTATGCGTCGCAGCGATGCAGATTTTTCCCCATTTTTCAGCAACGGCAATACTGCATTCGCCGTGACGCGAATCACCGAGTCAAGACCTGTGTGCCGTGATTGAAAAGAGCGCGGTGCATTAGCCCACTTAGAAACGTAGTTAGGAACCGTTTGATCGCTGATTCTTATGTCCTTGCGAACCGTCGACAGATTTAGCGCGCCCAGCTGCCCACCGGCAGCGAGGATGCGACAGGCAATATAAATCTGGTAGTAGATGGAATTGTCCCAACGATCAGTTTCATGCTCAACTGCGGCCTTTTGACTGTAGATTGCTCCGCTGACAAAACTAAATGAACGAAAATGAGTGATCGCGGCCAATGCCCCAGAACCGAGTACCGTAGTTCGTAGTGCGTTGCGTACAAGCTTGCCGGTCTTCCAGTCTTCGTAGTTAGTAAAAGCGACGTCTGGCAGGCCAAGGCCGTGCAACATCGCGACTACATTTTCTAACGTGTTGGGACTTGCCAAAGAATCGTCGTTGCCGAGCAGGAAAACATAGCGACCCCTGGCCGCGCGCAAGCAAAATCTAACGTTGCCGTCGTACCCAAGGTTGACTGGCTGGCTGTAATAGCGGAATGGACGACCTGACTCTTTCAGTACTAAAGGTATGATTAAACTAGAATCGTCCTGGGAACAGTCATCAGAGATTAGAATCTCAAAGTCCTCATAAGTCTGAACAAATAGACTGGCTAGAGTGACTTCCAGATAACGACGATGCTTGAAGTGTGGAATGGCAACCGTCAGAAATGGGTCGTTTTCAAACTGCTTCACAGAGCTTGCCGACAAATATTCTCCAATCGAACGCGGGAGTCGCATTACCAAACGAGATTCTTCAGTCTTTAGGGAAGGCAATGAATTGCCCCCACAATCCGTCTGGCTCTGGCCATCCCATTGCAAGGCTTTCTACCTTGCTTCCATCTACTGTTCGATATGCATCGTACCTGCATTGCGTTAGGATTTGACCGACGGCCACATCCTGTTCCGGGGAATGCAAGTCAACCAACAGGATCGGCCGATATTCGTTCAACACGCGCTCGCCACCTGTTAATGCCCTGCTTTCACCGCCTTCAACGTCAATCTTGATAAAGTTTGGCGGCCTATGATTATGCTTAAAGACGAAATCATCCAGACAAATGGTAGCCACGCTCAATAGACCTTCTAGATCATCAGTGCCGATCGAAAGGTGTGCGGCTCCCACGTGATTACCCCTCGCAAAGAAAGCTGAACCGGTCGTGTCGGTCACGGCAAGTTTCAAACATGTAACATTAGAAAAGTAATTCAACGCCACGTTGGCATGGAGTTCCGTGAGGATCTCCGGGATCGGTTCAAAAGCGTAGACGTGGCCGCTATTTTTCGCCAATCGGGCAAATAACAGAGAGTGAATTCCATAATTTGCTCCAAGATCATAAACCACGCTGCCGGGTTTAATGTGCGCCGTCATTAAGCGCTGGGCATCCTCTTCCCACCCGCCATAGATAGGCGATAGGCCCATACCTGGAAAGATGCGATACCGAAGGCCACGACATGGACCGAAAAGGATTGTTCTAACTGATCCCTCTCGCCACAAGGTCTTTGCAAGCAAAGGCTTCACGGGTCGCACAAACTTTTGTAGGGTTTGTCTCTTCAAACTAGTACTTGCCATTCTCCGCGAAGCCATCAGTTGCTTTGTAAGCCACGACCTCACCGTAGTGCTCAATAGACAGAACCCGCGTACGATCCAGATCTCTTACGTCATACCCGCACTGCGCCAAAAAATCTAAAAGCGATTCACTGGTGGTACCCACTGTTGGCCAGGCATAAGGGTGCACTTCAATAAAGATCGCACGTGGACTTCTGTCCTTATCCGAGAGGAGACATTTCGCACCTTCCAGAACCTTTTCTTCGTACCCTTCGACGTCAATTTTCAAGAGATCTAACTTTGCACCTTCGAAAAACCCGTCCAGCGTCAAACACCGAACCGAAGAATCCTGCTCCTCCGGTAATATCTTGATCGCGCCGTCAATGTAGGATGAGTCAAGATTACATTTCAGATCGGCATAGCCATTTCGTTCTCCAACCGCCGCTTGAACAATACTAACGTTGCCGGCCACATCGTTCAGAATCACATGCTCTTTCAGCGCTCGATAGTTTCCTCTATTTGGTTCGAACGCAAAGACACGTCCTGTCTCCCCGACGCGCTTAGCCAACGCAAGAGTATAAAGGCCCAAATACGAGCCTACATCGGCTACGACGTCGCCCACTCGCACTTGACTCATTAGAGAGCGCCAGACTTCGGGTTCGTACACCTCTCCAATCATTCGCCATTGAGGCGCGATCAGCAGTTTATCAGTGCTGTTGATAACTCGTTCGAGGCCTTTTCGGCCAGTTACCGCGTTCAGACTGTCGTACAACGGACGCAGGAAGCGCCAAATCCATTCGGCACGTCCCAAATACCTGTTGTGCCTAATTGCGAATACGATTTTTTCATTGAAACGCATCAGCTTCCCGTCAAGATGCGGGCACGCAGACAATCGCCTTCATGATCAGTCCATCATGGCCGGAGTTCCCTAGTAGCCTGAACTTCATTTTCAACCATCCGTTCATCAGGGCCGTTCCGGGATGGATGACTTGATGCGCCCGATAACGACGGAGACTGGGATATTCGCGTATCCTGAAGGGCAATGAGTCCTGCCAACATTTCCCGATTTCGAATCCGGGTTTTCCGAATAACCTGCTCAGACTCTCGGGGCTAAAGTATTGAAGATGTTCAAAGTCTTGATGGAGGCAGCTCCATTCGTTTTTTGCCAGGCGGTACGCAAAATAATTCGGAGTGCTGACGAACACATGCCCACCAGGTTTTGCTACCCGACCGAGTTCTGACACGAAAGCTCTTAGGTCTTCAATGTGCTCGATGACATCAATCAATGTCACCAAATCGAAGTACTGGTCAGGAAACCTCGCTGACTCAAGCGTCTCGCACCGCAAATCAAGGTGATATTTTGACTTTCCGAACTCAACTGGACATTCCGCAGTATCAACTCCGATCAGTTCCTTCGGACTATGTTTGCTCAGCGCCTGAAGCAACGCGCCGGATGCGCAACCCACATCCAGTATTACCTTGCCTTCGATTACGAGGTTGGAAGCGACGTCTTCATAGCCGGTTACAGTGTGTTCCGCAATTGCTTTGTCGCGCTCGAGACAATAGTCCTTGCCCTTAAAGAAATCCCTCGCGCCCGAGAAGTAACCGTTGCCATAGTATTCAGCTAACTGGCGGGAACTTGGACGTGGATTTACGTAGGCGAGTCCACACGAGGTGCATTCCTGAATCGGTAGTCCGTCTTGTCGCGTGACAACAGTGTAATGCTCCTCCGAAGAACAAAGCGGGCAACAGCCTTCGGTTAGCAGGTCCTCTGCAGTCCAAACTCCCCCCGCTTCGACGAGCTTTTTATTCAATTGAACGCCATTGGAAGAGGTATGCTGATTCACAGAGTTACGCCCTCCGGCTGCCTTTCTGAAGCTTCACGTCCGATGAGCCAGGAAATCATTCCCTGCTGCTGACGATTAAGAAAAGCGATGCAGGCCACCAACGCGATGTACAGGCAACCCCCGAAGATCACATAGCCGGTAAGGTTGGCCCACCTCGAGGCGGAGAGCTGAATGCCCCGCGTAGTCATTACCACAATAACAAGACCCATGATTCCCGCAGCGCAAAAAGGTGGGGCAACTGCTCTAAGAAACTTCCCAAAACGTAACTCCATCAGGCGATTTGTCCAGAGGTGAGGAAGCACGAAGACGATTGGGCTGATAAATACGTAAGCCCAGGCTACTCCTGCAAGACCCCAACGCACGCCAATTGCGAACGCGATAATCATCACCAGCAAGGAAATGCCTGCCAGCACCACTGTTGTTTTGGTCCTGCCCAGCGCCCATGCGGCCGGTCCCCAAATTGCAATGGCCTCGAAGAAACCGACGACAATCAGGATCTGGACTATCGGTACGGCCGGCGCCCAACGGTCACCGTAGATCGTGCGAATGAAGATTGGAGCAGTAGCACCTAAACCAAGAATCAACGGAAACGTTATGAGAGCTACTGTTCGTGCCATCCTTAGATAAGCGCGGCGAAAACGAGAGAGGTCTTTTTGCACTGATGAGAGCGCTGGAAACATCACCCTTCCCACAAGACCGCACACCGTCATGCCTGGCATCAGTATCAAGTTGTATGCAAGAGAGTAGTAGCCCAGTGCCGCCGTTCCCAGAACGCCGCCGACGATGGCATTGTCGATGTTTCGCATGCCGTGGTTGACCACAAAATAGCCCAGAGCGCCAGAGCTGAATGAGAACAACTCTTTCGCGCGACCCATATTGAAAGAAAGATTCGGAAGCCAACCGGCAGCAAGCAGCCGTCCGCTTGAGGAAACGATGGCGCCGACTACATTCTGCGCGATCAACGCCCAAACCCCTGCGCCGGAAAGTGCCAACACGATCGCGACTACACCTGAAAGCAGAGTACTCGTCCATTCAATGACAGCAATTTCCTTAAAGGCCAGCCGGCGTTGGAGCAACGCGTAGGAAGTCCAACCAAGACCGTTTATGGGCAGGATGATTAGTGCGGCGATCAGGACAGAGGTGAGTCGAGGTTCACGGAAGATTGTGGCTACCAGAGGCGCCAGCACAATTCCCGCAGCGCCAAGGAGTAGGCCGGCGCTGAGATTCAACCAGAAAGTGGTGCTTAGATGATCGCTTTCCACTTCCGGTCGCTGAACCAACGCAGCAGAAAGGCCCATGTCCTGGAAATAGGAAATGACGTTGACGGTCAGCAGCGTGAGAGCGATTAGGCCAAAGTCTTCAGGAAATAACTGGCGGGCAAGGACTGCGGTGACAACGAGTGTCGTAGCACGTTGCAATACCTGCGCTACGCCGAGCCACGACACACCCGTGGTAACGCTTTGGGTCAGGGACCGGGACGAACTCAATTGATTTAGCAACAGATTAGAAAACTCGGGACTAAGTCACTCTGCTTGGCGGATTCAAGCTCTTAACTGGGACCGCGGGCGTCTCGCCCGCAAATGAGCGCGAAGCGCGAATACTGGATTGGTGTCATTCAAGGCCTAACAAAACTGAGTATCTGCTCACCGGGCGGGCGAGACGCCCGCGGTCCCAGTAAAGAGCTTGAGCCAATCACCCACACTAACCCTACTGACAAAACTGGGTGCTATGCAGACGCGCTGCGCTCGGCATCCGTTTCCAGATCGCTCTTGTAATAGCGGGCGCCGTAGTAACTCTGATAGTAATAGTAATCGTGCGACTGCAGGCTGACGTTGTTCAGTACTACGCCAAAGATCTTGGCGCCAACGTCCCGAAGTAGTTGACGCGAACGCCTCACAATATGTCGGGAGCTCTTGCCCCCGTGAACTACCAGCAAGACACCGTCCACCATGGTGGAAATCAGGACGCCATCGGTAAATGAACTCACCGGGGGAGAATCCACCACCACGTGAGTAAAGTTCGATTGCAACGTCGCCAGAAGGCGATGCATCTGGTCAGAGCCCAGCAACTCAGCCGGGTTTGGCGGAATCGGCCCGGAAGTCAGGAGATAAAGGCCAGTGGTCTCGTCCCGATCGACCATTGCGAGCATCTCCGCCTCAGAAAGATCGCTCGCCAGGATGGAACTCAACCCTGCGCGATCGGTGAGGCTGAAGATCGACCGCAAGCGAGGTCTGCGCATGTCGGCGTCGATGATCACGACGCTGGCTCCCGTTTGCGCCAGGCTGATCGCTGTGTTCACTGCCGTAGTTGTCTTCCCCTCCCCAGGTAGACTGGAAGTTACGAGAAGAGATTTGGGCGCACGCCCTGCCGTCGAAAGCAGCACAGAAGTGCGCAAGTGGCGATAGGATTCAGCTATTGGTGAACGGCTATCCACATTCATCAGCAGCTCGGGATTTGCCGCTGGGTGCCCGTTCCGTTTTTGGAGCGCTCGCCCGCCGCCAAGAATGCGCCTGCGTGTGCCGGCTCCAACCGAGGGGATAACAGCCAGCGCAGGCAGTTGCAACAACCGCTCGACCTCGTCGGTGGAATGGACGGTGTCGTCGAGGTATTCGAGGAAAAGCGCGAAGCCGATGCCCAGCCCTAGCGAGAGAAAAAGCGCGATGAAGACGGTTCTAATGCGATTTGGTCCGATTGGCCGCTCTGGCGGGATCGCGTAATCGATAATCGAGATATTATTTGGTTTTCCAGCCATCACCACATCATTCTCTTTCGACCGCTGCAATAGGTTGGTCAGCAGACCCTTATTGGTTTCAATCTCCTGCTGAATGATCCGGTAATTAATTGCCGCTTCGTTTTGGGTGAGAGTTTCTGCCCGTTGCTGTTCAAATGCTTTGCGCAACGCGTCTTCGCGAGCGCGCGTTTGGCGGTAGTGTGTCTCCAGATTTGTCAGGATAATGGCACTCTTGCGGTTGCGAGTTTCTTTGACCTGCCGGTCGAGCTCGGCGATCTGCTGATCGATCTCTTTAACTTCGGGCGCCTCTTCCGTGGCGTCTACCATCAGTTGCGCTCTCTTCTGGCGCAGATCCGCAACTTTCGTCTCCGTCTCGTTCACCTGCTTGGCATCAATCTCACTCAGGGCGATAGCCGCACCCGGAAGCTTAGCTGCGTTCAACGCCGCTTCGGAGCTTTTTCGATCGTTCTCAGCCTCGAGTAGCTGTTTGTTGAGCCCCGCAAGGCGCTCCACCACAGTGTTCTGATTCGCGTCAAGGGAGATTATCTGGTTGTTCTTGGCGTAGTTAACCAGCCGCTCTTCATCGGTACGAATCTGTTGCTGCAGCTCGGCAATACGCTTCTGCAAGAAGTCGGCCGTGCTTGTATTTGTGTCAGTCCTCTTTTCCAGATTAGAGGCTACGTACGTCTCAGCGATCGCGTTCACCACTTTGGCTGCAACCTGCGGATCGTTATGGGTAAAAACCACGTCGATCAATCGCGTCTCCTTGTTGTACCCACGCGTTTCTTTGACCGGATCAACCTTTAGGCCAAGCAGGATGGCTTCCACATACCGCGCCAGTTGCCTCGCTTCGACCAAGTCATCGCGTGAACTCGCCGGGGCGACTGTGCTTCGCAGCGGCAATTCGTTTTGACGAATGACTTTCGGACCCTCCTGGTCGGCAGGACCAAGACCCACCATTCGCACGATTGTCTGCCAGGTAGATCGCTTCTGGGCTGCGTCGCCCTTGAAGAAGTCAGGGTTGTGCTCCAGATCGAGAGTCTTTACGACGCGACGGAGCAGTCCAGGGCTCGTCAGGATTTGTAGCTGGGTATTGAAATAGACTGGATCATTTGCCGGACCAATTAAATACGGCGTCTTGCCCATGAGCGAAGCGTTGTTCTCGAGATCCACCTGCACGCGGGCTTCGGCCTCGTAAATATCAGGCTTGCGCGCCATGTAAACCACCGAAAGCGTGGTTATCAAGAGAACGATGCCGATGACCAGCCACAAACGCTTGCGCACGGCCCGCCAGTAATCGAGGAGGTGAACGTCATTCTCCGCGTTGGGATCCATGGCATAGTTGTATGAAGGCGTACGAGTCGGAGTCTTGTACGGCTCAATTGCCGTGGGCTCCGGTTCTCTTTTTATTAGTTCACGAGATGGTTTCATGGGTCACCTTAAAATTTCGAATTGCGAATTTCGAATTGCGAATTTTGTTACTTTCGGGTTTTGCGTCTGCAATTGGGAGTTCTCATTCATGTAAGACCTAGACTCCCAGAGTGCGGTTTGCTTTGCTACTTCGTCCAATGCTCGTGAAAATGGATAGCAACTCACGAGATTCTCGCAAAAGCCATATGCGCTGGTCGGGATCACCTAAATCTCCGTCATTGCACAAGTCCATCCAGTAATGGGACTCGGCGGCCTCCTTTTCGACAATGCCAATTTTATGAATGAAGTCTTTGCGCGATTCAGCCCTATTGGCCTCCCGGTAATTCGCGCCAACCGACGTCCCTGCTTTTACTAGCTGGTAGCCGATCACATCTCCAATCTTGTTGCTCGGAAGTGTGGCGACAAACTCGATAATCTTTAGAGCAAATCGCCTGGTTCTTTTTTCTAAGTCACGCTTGTCCATGAGGTGAGGTCTCCTGGGGAATTTCGAATTTCGGATTGCGAATTTCGAATTTTCAGAACTTAATCATTCAAATCCACCATCCAGCCCTTCCGCAATCCAACCTCCGCTATCCTAAAATTCGCAATCCGAAATCCGAAATCCGAAATTCTCTAGGGAATGACGCGAACCGGGAGCTGGGTAATGCTGGAACCAGCTCCACCGATAAGGCTGCGCAAGAGCGCTTTTCCGGCTGATGTCTGCACTTCAACTATGTCATTCGGCAAGAGCGCTAAATCTTCCGCGCGCTTTTTCTCAATGGCCGAAAGGTCCACAATTATCTCTCTCTTAGTCGCGCTTCCCGGTTCCTGCCTCACCACCTTGATCCTGTCTCGCTTAGTGTCTTGTCTGACTCCGCCAGCCATCGCTATTGCCCTGGATACCGTTATCGGTTCCTTGAGGGGAATCGTCAGCGGCGTAAACACGTTACCTACGACGTAAACCTGGTCAGCTTCCGGCAGGGTAACAATGTCTCCGGGTTCCAGATATGGATTGGCGCGCGGGTCGCCCTGCAATGTTTCGCTCAGCTTGTAACTGGAAAAGGCGGGAGCATCTTCGTCAGCGCCAGGCTTTTTGCAAGCCCAGGGTTGCGGTGAATGCACAACATTAATCGTTTGGCCCGCTTTCGGCGAGGGCCCTTTCGCATAGGTGAGTAACTCCAGCAGCCGAACACTTCGCTGCAACTCGAAACGACTTTGATCGTTTACGGCTCCGATGATCGCAACTTGCCTTGAATGATACTCCTTAATAAATACGTCCACCTGCGGATTACGATAAAATTTCAGGTACCGGTTCGAAATTTCCTTCGCCAGCTCACCCTCGGTCTGACAAGCAGCTTGAATCTCGGTGTCGATCAGGGGCATGCGAATCATCCCATTGCCTTCAACGCGCACCGCTTCGCGCGAGAGGTTAGGGCGATTCAGGATGCGTATGTCGAGCACGTCGCCAGGCCCAATCCGGTATCGATCGTCAGGGACGACGGTGCTCGCAGTCGGGGCTGGACGTGGCGCGCCCGCGTGAGCAGAATTGCCCTCCTTCGTGTCTTGTTGTTGTCCGGAGATACTTAGTAAAGTCAACAGCAAGACCGACATGACTGTGGCAGACCCGTATAGTGATTTCTTTAACATAATCATAACTCCCATGTCGAATTTCGAATTTCGGATTGCGAATTTCGAATTTTGTCTGACCCGATCTCGAGTCTTGATTCCGCCTCGGTTTTTGGTTCTGCCTCGCTCATAGACTCTCAACAAGATCCCATTCAGCTTCAGTCAGACGAAATTCGCAATCCGAAATCCGAAATTCGAAATTCGCAATCCGAAATTCCCCCTCACTTCCCTCCCAAGCCGATTCTGCGCGACAGCAAAGCCTCACGCATGTGATTCGGATGCGCCAGATTCAGGACCGTGTTACTCAACAGTATCAACAATTCTTCGTGTTCCCGCTTAAACAATCCGGTTAGCGGATGATCATCCGTTTTCACCACGATGCCTTCTCTCACCCACTGCCAGAACTGCGTTTGTGTGGTCCAAAACTGTTTGCGGTCGCGGCAAATGATCAGGGCTGTTTTCCTTTTTCTTACCTTTTTCTTCTTGTCCTTTTTGGTGCTCATCTTTTTTCATCCTCGTTTCAAATACACCTGTGCCCTTGCATGAACTTCGCTCATCATAGGACCGAAGTGGCCACACACAGTACCCCGTGGGGAAGCCTCTCTTGCGAGGCAGCATCAGGTTGTCAAAGAATCAAGAATTGCGGATTGCGGATTTCGGATTGCGGATTTTCAGAAGCTCAATCCAGCAAATCGACAATCCGACTTCCGCCATCCAACCCCGCTATCCTAAAATTCGAAATTCGCAATCCGAAATCCGCAATTCCCTTTCGCAATCCGAAATCCGAAATTCTTGTCACATCAACAATCTTGATATCAGCTCGGCGCGTCTCTTCACGCCAAACTTGATAAAGACATGGCGCAAGTGAAACTTCACAGTCTGGTCGGTCACTTGCAGCCGAGCGCCAATCTCCGCATTCGTCAAACCCTCCACACAACAGAGCGCGACCTGCGCCTCTCGACGGGTCAGATTCCGGTTTTCAACCACCCGGTTGATGGCCCGCTCAAACGAATAGTTCACGACCCGACTCTCAGTTCCCGGCAAGCCCCGTTCGTTGCGCCGGGCAATAACCTCCTCAGGCGGATAGACGAAATAGACTGAACCCGCCTCGCGACCACCATTTCCGTTTTGCTTTCGCTTCCGCTCAATGCTGAACTTTGAAATTAACCCTTCAAGTCCGCGACGAATCGTGCTCAGGCTGCGAATCTGGGTAAGGGTCATCAGCTGGCGAGCGGTCAGTGGTTCGGGAGGTTCCCCGTTTTCATTGCGTGCCACAAGCATCGCGGCGTACAGCCGATGCTCCATGGGCGTGTGGCTCAACGCTACAAGGGCCATGGCGGGTCCCTTTTGTAAGTGTTCGCTCTTCTCGCCTAAAGGGTAGGTTTTTGAATCTTGTTCCGGGATGAATTGACTCTTTTGAGGGAACATTCTTGTTGGTGAAAGCTATTGCGGCAGGTTGAACGACAACTTCACTCTAGTGTTGTTTTTGGCAATGCTGCAAAGTCAAATTTCACATGCGGGGGTCGAATCTAAGGCGGAAAAGGATTTGGCCTTGCCGTCCCAAGCTTCTCCTCAGTAAATCAAGACTGTGCTCTGAACATCCGGCTTGCTTTATGGATAACCTGCTGCGCCGGCCGGATCCGGCTGATTGACTATGTGCCAGAGCCTAATTCCATAGATTATTTCTGTCAAGCAAATTCCCCGGTTGGGGGAGTCAGGGGGGTGTTTAACGGCTGCTCAAGCCTCGATAACTTGCAGGTAAGGAAGGGGGCAAAGCGCAGCACGCCCCCGCTCAAGATGGAATAAGCTCCAAGATCACAAGAAAACCATTCAAGTCAGAGAGTCTCACAGGTAAGGAAGGTGGGCTTGCCCCCGCTCAAGCTGGAGGGCACTCAGGGTCGCAGGAGACACTCAGACTTGGGTGATTTCTT
>JBOGOU010000150.1:0-17211 GCA_050748205.1 Pyrinomonadaceae bacterium
GAATTGGGCGCGGTTCGAGCTGACCTGGCAATAATCCCCGTCACTCGTCAATGATTTTGGTCTTCGGCCTTTGGTCTTTGGACTTAGTCAGCCACAGATGGACACGGATAGAGAATGAAATAAGAAGCGGTTAACACCTGGTTAGAACTTCTGTTTTGCCGTTTCTTCTTTCTGATCCGTGTTTATCCGTGTCCATCTGTGGCTAACTAAGTCCAAAGACCTAAGGCCTAAGACCAGGCTCCAAAATGAAATTGAAATCTATTTTCAATTAGGCTATACTGCCCCTCGGTTTCGAAATCCATCCCCGGCTCGCCAAACCCAGCATCGTTTGACTTTTTAGCCAGGGCCCTTATCAATGCTCAATTCTTTCATAATTGTTCTGCGCGAAGGCTTTGAATCCTTTCTGCTTGTCGCCGTCATTCTCTCTTACCTTCGAAAATCAGGCCAAAAATGGCTCACTAACGTCGTATACGTAGCTATTGCTCTCGGCCTGGCAGCCAGCGCCGCGATGGGTTACCTGCTAAAAACCGGCGTGGAAGACTCAGTCCTGGAGAAAACTCTCGGGCCGACTTTGGGCCCTTACGCCAGCCAGTTCCTGGCAAATGAAGCTCTGCGTGAAGCGGTTCTAGGGTCGCTGGCGATCCTTATGGTCGGGAGCCTCGTGATCTACATGTGGCGAACTGGGCCGAAGGTCCAGCAAAGAATGCGAGAAAGACTTGGAGAACTCTCGTCTCGCACCTCGCGAACGGCGGCAATTGCCGGAGTGTTCCTCTTCAGTTTTTTAATGATTACGCGCGAAGGAATGGAAACCGCGCTGCTGCTTTTGCAGGTTCGTGATTCGCAACTGGTTAGCGGGGCATTACTCGGGCTCTGCGCCGCGGGAGCTTTTGCCTGGGGATGGGCCAGGTTCGCTCATCTAATTAACGTCAAAAGGTTCTTTCAGGTCACTGGCATATTTCTGCTGTT
Organism: Pyrinomonadaceae bacterium; assembly: GCA_050748205.1. Lineage (GTDB taxonomy): Bacteria > Acidobacteriota > Blastocatellia > Pyrinomonadales > Pyrinomonadaceae > PSRF01. Next base: position 967 of record JBOGOU010000150.1, read on the forward strand.
GTTCATGGTCCAAGTCGCAATTTATACCTTCCACGAGTTTTCAGAGGCCGGCTTGCTCCCCAATAGTGAGGTGCTACACGCTGCTACCGAGAAATTCTCGCCCGATGGTCTCTATGGCAAGTGGTTTTCGCTTGTGATGATTACGGCTTGCGCGGTTTGGTTGCTGGGGGCCTGGCTGGTTGACCGCTTGAAGAGTTCGCGACAGAACAATCCCATAAGACTCGAGCAAGCTCAGATCACAACGAGACCCTGAATTCTCACCGCGCCTAACGATTTCATCAAGTTCTTCAGGTCCAAGATTTCTCACTGACTGCGGTCTGTGTATAGTTCGAAGTGATCACAGACTGAAGTCTGTGCCACTCCCTCGATCATCATTGCTAACCTTTAGCAAATTCTCTCGCCAGCTCGCGCTTGAGCAGCTTTCCAGTGGGGCCTTTTGGGATGTCGCGCACGAAACGAACCTCCTTGGGACACTTGTAATCGGCCAGTCTTTGACGACAGTATCCAAGTAACTCTTCTTCAGTAGGCTTCATTCCGTCTTTTAACACTATGAAGGCAGCGACCTCTTCGCCGTAGAGTGGATCGGGAACTCCAATCGTCGCTGCGGCAGCAACTGCCGGGTGCTGGTAAAGCACTTCATCAATCTCGCGCGGATAGATGTTTTCGCCGCCGCGGATGATCATGTCACTCTTGCGATCGACGATGTAATAAAAGCCGTCAGGGTCGCGATAGCCGACGTCGCCGGTGTGAAACCACCCGTTGCGAAATGCTGTCGCCGTCGCATCCGGATTTTTGTAGTAACCCTTTAGAACGTTATCTCCGCGCAAGACAATCTCACCAAGCTCGCCTTCCGCCACTTCCCTATCTTCATCATCTACAACCTTCATCTCATTTCCTATCGGCAGGCCGCACGAACCGGCACGGCGCCTTTCGTTGGGGGGATTGAAAGTCGATCGGCACGTTGATTCCGATAGTCCGTAGCCTTCGATCACCAGGCAATGAAAGGTCTCTTCGAAGCGTTTCAAAACCTCTGCTGGAACCGGAGCCGAGCCACACATGGCGAAGCGTAGTTGATCAGTTTTTAGCCCTGCGGGGACGCCCTCAGGGTTAGTGCTCAAGAGCATAGAAAGCATCGTCGCCACAGAACCAAAGGAGGTTACCTGATAGTGGGAGACTATCTGCCAGAAGCGTGAGGCCGAGAACTTGGGGCTGACGACGGTGGAACCACCTGCGTATAGGGCGGACATTGTAGTCACAGATACCGCGTTCATGTGAAATAGCGGCATTACCGTGAGCAGCCGATCCTCCTCTGTGAATCCGAGCCAGCTACTGATCTGCTGGGCATTGGCAATCAAATTGCCGTGAGTCAGCAGACAACCCTTAGGTTGTCCGGTTGTACCAGAGGTGTAGATTATGATTGCGTCGTCATCCTTACCGAGCGTCTCGTTGGGAAGCGGCGAAGCGTTCACAAAGTCGAGCGTGGCGCGCGCCTCATCATCAAAGACACTTACAGACTTTAACGCGGGCAAATCGCTGCGAATACTTTCGATCAGGGGCAGAAACTCCGAATGAACGAGTAAGGCCCTGGCTTCAGAATTTGAGAGCACATAAGACAGCTCATGGGCCTTGAGAAGTGAGTTTACCGGTCCCGCTAGCGCGCCAAGCTTCCAACAAGCGAAGTAGGCGATGATGAACTCGGCACTATTGGGCATGAAGAGACTCACCGTGTCACCCTTCTGCACCCCGTGCGAGGCAAGCATCGCGGCTGCCCGATTTACGGCAGCGTTAAATTCTGCATACGTGAAACTGCGACCATCAGCCTCCGAGAAAAGAAAGCCTTTGGCGGGAACCTGGTTGGCACGGGACTCCAGCAGTTGTCTGAGATTGCCTGGGATTTTGTCCGTGGGTTTAGTCTTCATCGTCCTGGGTTCTGCGGGCAGATCAGCGGTTCATGTTATATTACGACCTCGCTTGAGTCATCCAGTTGAGACGACAACAGCAAAATAAGGGCAAAAAAACAGCCCCTCCCCGCGGCAGATTTGAAGGCACACTTTTCATCAGTTTAAAAGAGAGTAGATCGCGGTAAACGCAGCATGGATACGTATCGAAACTTCATTGGCGGCAAGTGGGTTGAGTCGGTCTCTCCGCGTACAGTTCCGAACATAAACCCGGCCAATACAGATGACATTCTGGGCACCGTGCGCCAGGCGACGCGCGAGGAAGCTAAGCGGGCGGTGGACTGCGCGGCTGAGGTGTTTCCTGGATGGCGTGCTACTCCCTCGCCCGCGCGCGGGCGGATCGTTGCCAAAGCGGCCCGGCTGATGGAAGAGCACAAAGAGGAGTTAGCCCAACTCCTGACTCGCGAGGAAGGCAAGACCATCTCCGAATCACGCGGCGAGTTACAACGCTCAATCAACGTTGCTGACTTCTGCGCTGGTGAAGCCCGGCGCATGACAGGCGAAACAATCCCGTCGGAACTCCCCTTGAACTTTGCTTACACCCTGAAGCAACCGCTTGGTGTCGTAGCCTGCGTCACGCCCTGGAACTTTCCCGTTGCTATTCCGGTTTGGAAAATCGCTCCGGCTCTGGTTGCCGGAAACAGTGTTGTATTCAAACCCGCAACGCTTACACCCGCCACTGCCGTTCGCATCGTGGAGATATTCGAAGAAGCGGGAATTCCTCCTGGTGTGCTCAATCTCGTGCTGGGATCTGGTTCAGATGCCGGCGACGAGATCATCAACCACCGCGCGGTCAAGGCTGTATCATTCACGGGCTCGAATGCAGTAGGAATTCGGCTATATGAACAAGCTTCGCGTCGCGGAGCGAAGGTGCAGTGTGAGATGGGCGGTAAGAATCCTGTCGTGATAATGGAAGACGCTGACCTGGATCTGGCGGTGGAATCAACTGCTCAGGGCGCGTTTGGATCATCTGGACAACGGTGTACCGCAACCAGCCGCGCAGTGGTTGTCAATGAGGTTGCGGACGAATTTGTCAATCGTCTCGCGCAGCGAGCGGAAGGCATGCGAATCGGTCACGGAAGCGATCCCGCAACCGAGATGGGCCCCAGCGTTGACGAGAATCAGTTCAAGACCGTGTTGAGTTATATCGACATTGGACGCGAAGACGGCGCAACGCTGGTCTGTGGCGGCACGCGCGCTACTGGCAACGGGCTCGACAAGGGATATTTCATGCGGCCGACAGTCTTCGACCACGTAACTCCCGACATGCGCGTTGCTCGCGAGGAGATCTTTGGACCAGTATTGTCAGTGCTGCGCGTCAAAGATTTCGACGAGGCGATGCAGGTGGCTAACGATTGCGAGTATGGACTGTCGTCGTCGATCTTCTCCAACGATGCGGCTCGAATCTTTCGCTTTGTTGATGAGATCGAAACCGGCATGACGCACATAAACTCGCCCACTACCGGCGGCGAAGCGCATATTCCTTTCGGGGGCACAAAGGGCACAGGTATCGGTGATCGCGAACAAGGCTCCACCGCGCTCGACTTCTACACCGAATTGAAAGTCGTTTACGTTGACTACACGGGAAGAAAGCGGGAGGGAAATCTCTACTAAGGCTATCGCCGTCTCTGGACTCTATGCTCCGCGTCTACCTTAGCCTTGCCCTCGCCTGCCTACTGCTGGGCGTAAGCGCTTTCCTTGTAAAGCAACCCAAGGCGCGAAGGGTCCTAGCACGATTAAGCTACGTCGTTTTACTTTTTCTGTTTGTCGAAGCCGCCTCTGTTCTAGCCCTCTATGTCAAGTTTCAGAGGTGGCCCTTTAACGATCGCACGGACTACTTGCGACAACTCTACGAACCGCACCCGTATCTGGTTGCCAAGGCAAGGCCCAACGCGCACATAATTTTTCGCGGCATAACATATTCACATAACGCACAGGGTTTTCGCGGTAAGGACATCCCGCAAAAATCTGGCAAGCTGAGGGTGATCGCAGTCGGAGGATCTACTACCTACGGGGCCAACGTAAACGATGATCAAACCTGGGCCGCGCAATTGGAGACGCTGTTGGGGGATCGCTATGAAGTTCTAAACTTTGGCATGCTGGGTCACAGCACAGCCGAGCATATCGGTCTGCTAGCGCTTAGCGTGCCCGAATACCACCCAGATGTCCTTCTCATCCATACAGGCCTCAACGATCTACGCAATATGCACGTCCGGGGCCTCGCTCCAGACTATTCAGACTACCACGCACCGATGCTCTACCACTCGCTCGGCCTTTGCCGGGTCAGCCCGGTTCAAAGCTTTGCTTCTGGAAGGATCGCTGTGTGGGTCTTTCAGCGTATTGGTCTGCTTGCCGATTGCGCTTTGCCATACGACGAACCGCAGGAGGATCCTTCTCCCGAGTCAGAAGAGCTCGCCAAAGGTCTCTATCGAAGGAATCTCAAGACGCTGGTTGCTATTGCTGAAGAGCATGGCGTAAAACCAATCCTGGTGCCCCAGATCCTGGTCAAGGAAAGTTTCGAAGGCGGCAAGTTGAAGTGGTGGATACCGCTTGTCGAAGATCGTCAGCTTATCGACTACATGAATCAATACAATCGTGTCATGGAAGATGTTGCACGCGGTGAAGGTCTTCGCTATGTCGGAGAAGTCTTGCAGCAACAGTGGACCAAGGATGATTTCGCGGATGCCTCCCACCTCAATGCAGCCGGCAATCGGAAGTTCGCCACGGTCCTGCAAAACGTAATTGTCAACCTTAGGGAGCAGGATTACCATGCGCCTGTGAAGGAGACCAAAAGCACGGCGAAGGACAGCGCAGGAAGACAAGAAGGCAATCGCATGTTTGCACAGCCAGTCGTGAAGACAACCCGACGGAAGGTGATGGCTGCGCCGCCAGTTTGAGCTATTTACGCAATGCGAAAGAAATATTACCGTCGCGAAAGGGCCATGAAATGACCGCCACTGAACAAAAAACCACTCAGTCAGAAACGGTCCGAAAACACAAAGAGTTCCTCTTCCCGGCAGTCGCTACCTATTATCAGGAGCCGATTGCGCTGGTGCGCGGTGAAGGATTCCATGTTTGGGATGATCAAGGAAACAAGTACCTGGACTGTTTTGGCGGCGTGTTGACCGTGAGTGTGGGCCATGCCCACCCGAAGGTCAGCGAAGCGATCATCAATCAAGTCAAGACGATACAACACACGTCTACTCTCTACGCGAACAAACCGCAGTCGGATTTAGCGGAGAAGCTCCATCAGATCGCGCCCGGACGCCTAAAAAAATCTTTTTTCACGAATAGCGGTACCGAAGCTGACGACACCGCCATCCACACAGCGAAAATCGCCACTGGCCGACACGAGATTGTGGTTTTGCGTCACAGCTACAGTGGAAGGTCAGCCACAGCGCTCTCCGCCATGGGACATTCGACGTGGCGACCTTTGCCTGCTCAGGTTGCCGGCTTTGTTCATGCAAGAGCGCCCTACTGTTATCGCTGCCCATTCAAGCTCACCTATCCGGAATGCGGTCTCGCCTGTGCCAACGACATCGAAGAGCTGATCATGACCACAACTACCGGCGAAATCGCCGCGTTTATGGCCGAGCCGATACTCGGTGTGGGCGGTTTCATAGTTCCACCACCGGGATATTTTGAACGAGCAGTTGAGATAGCCCGCAACCACGGTGGGTTGTTCATCGCTGACGAGGTGCAAACGGCCTGGGGACGAACCGGGGGGAAATGGTTCGGCATCGAACACTGGGATGTCGAGCCCGACATCATCACCTCGGCAAAGGGTCTGGGCAACGGCGTTCCCGTGGGCATAACCGTGGCCACGCCCGAAGTAGCGGACAAATATCCCGGACTCACGTTCTCTACGTTTGGTGGCAACCCGGTCTCGATGGCTGCCGCGCTGGCGGTGATTCGCGTCATCGAGGAAGAGGATCTCAAACGAAACGCCTCGGAAGTAGGAGGCTACCTGCGCCAACGTCTTGAAGAGTTGAAAGAGAAGTACCAGGTCATTGGCGATGTTCGCGGGCTCGGCTTAATGCAAGGCCTCGAGTTAGTGAGAGACCGCGAAACTAAAGAGCCCGCACCGGAAGCTGTGGTCAAGGTCCTTGAAGAAACCAGGCGCCGCGGCGTCTTGATCGGCAAAGGCGGGCTCTACGGAAACGTGATTCGCACCCGCATGATGTTGAATTCAACGAAGGATCATGTTGACCAGTTAATCGGGGCGTTGGATGCCACCTTTGCGACCGTTGCGAACTAAAAGGCAGAATTGGATTCTTTAGTCGAGCCGGCAAGAACAATCACGCCGCCGCCCGTGCCGCCTTCATAAGAGAATACCTGGTTAATAGTCTGGTTGTGAGGTTGTTGTTATGGCCGCTGTTTGAAGATCCCACGACTAGTTCTGAAACTCGAGCTTCGCCGCCAACGTACACACGCATCGGGATATCAACAACGATCGCTAGCCATCAATAGAGGAGACATTATGAGAGTAAGCCATCGCATCGTTTCCAATCTACTTCGAAAGTCCCGATCTGTTCTCCTGGTGACCGCCTTTGCGGTATTAACCGTTTCGGGGACGGCTCTGCTGGCCTTCGCGCAATCAAATGCTCAACCGCCACTCATCGACCGCGAGCTGTTCTTCGGGGATCCGGAGATTTCCGGAGCGCAGATTTCGCCAGACGGCAAGTTTATTGCCTTCATCAAGCCGTTTAAGGGTACACGCAACGTGTGGGTCAAAAAAACCGAAGCGCCATTCGACTCCGCGAAACCGATTACCGCCGACACCACGCGTCCGATTCCAACCTACTTCTGGAGCCGCGACGGCAAGTATATCCTGTTTGTTCAAGACAAGGCTGGCGACGAAAACTATCTCGTATATGGGGTGAACCCTGCGGAGAGTCCCGCCGCAGGCCAGGAAGTTCCGGCCGCTCGAAATCTTACAGACCTGAAGGGCGTGCGGGCGCAGATAGTCGCGGTGCCGCGCAGTGAACCGGACGCGATTTATGTCGTGATCAACGATCGCGACAAGGCCTGGCACGATCTCTACAAAGTGAAGATCTCCACCGGCGAGCGCACACTGGTCCGGCAGAACACTGAGCGCATCGTAGGTTGGACCTTCGACCTTAAAGATCAACTACGCCTCGCCACGCGCGTTGCCGACAATGGTGACACTGAAGTGTTGCGCGTCGATGAAAAGGGCTTCACTAAAGTCTATTCGTGCAACGTGTTTGAGAGTTGTGGTCCGGTGCGATATCACAAAGATGGGCAGCGCGTTTACTTCATAACTAACAAAGGCGGCGGCGTGGACCTGACCCAGCTGACGTTGTTCAATCCAGTCAGCGGAAAAGAGGAAATGGTTGAATCAGATCCGCTGAATCGGGTCGACCTGAGCGACATCTCATTCTCGGAGTTACAGGATGAGTTGATCGCCACCGCGTATGAAGATGAACGCGAGCGCATTTATTGGAAAGACAAGTCGTTCGAAGCCGACTACAAGCTGATACAAAAGAAACTGCCCGGCAAAGAGATTGGCTTTGGGTCCTCGACCAAGGATGAGCGGCTGTGGTTGCTGACAGCTTACAGCGACACGGAACCGGGTGAACGTTATTTGTTCGATCGCCAAACGAAGAAGCTGACTCTTCAATATCGCGTTCGGGAAAAACTGAGCCGCGACTATTTGGCTCCGATGAAGGCTGTTCGCTACAAATCATCAGACGCGCTGGACATTCCGGCTTTCCTGACGCTCCCGAAAGGTGTTCCGGCAAAGAACCTTCCCGTAGTCATACACCCGCACGGCGGCCCGTGGGCACGTGACAGCTGGGGTTACAACACGTTCGCCCAGTTTTACGCGAATCGCGGCTACGCTGTCTTGCAACCGAACTTCCGCGGTTCAGCCGGCTATGGCAAAAAGTTCATCGACGCAGGCAACAAGCAATGGGGCGACAAGATGCAGGACGACATTACCTGGGGCGTGAAATATCTCGTCGACCAAGGCATTGCCGATCCGAAGCGCGTCGGCATCATGGGAGGCTCGTACGGCGGTTATGCAACGCTCGCGGGAGTGACCTTCACGCCGGATTTGTATGCAGCCGCGGTTGATTATGTTGGACCATCCAGTCTGATCACGTTGCTTGAGAACATTCCGCCCTACTGGGAAGCAGGGCGTCAGCTTTTCTATCAGCGGATGGGCGATCCGACTACACCTGAAGGCAAGGCGCAGCTTGAGCGTCAGTCACCAATAAACCACGCAACCAAGATCAAAACGCCGCTGCTCGTGGTCCAGGGAGCCAACGATCCCCGCGTGACTAAGCGGGAAGCCGATCAGATCGTAATCGCGCTTCGCGATCGGGGCTTTCCCGTGGAATACATCAACGCGCCGGACGAAGGCCACGGATTCGCGCGTCCAATCAACAACCTGGCAATGATCACGTCAGCCGAGAAATTTCTGGCCAAGTACCTCGGTGGTCGCTATCAGGAAGACGCCAAACCCGAAGTTGCGTCGCGTTTGAAGGAAATTACGGTTGACGTAAAGACGGTAACCCTCCCCAAGAAAGTCGAGGTGACGGCAGGCACGCCTAAGCCGGCCAACGAGTTGAAGGCCGGAACATCAAATTACAAGGCGTCGATCGCCTTTCAAGGTCAGTCGATTCCGCTCACGATGAAGACCGAGATTAAGGAGGAGAACGGCAACTGGGTGGTTAATGAAACGGCAGTCACTCCGCAAGGCGACATCGTCGATGTGTCAACCATAGAGAAAGGCAGCCTGCTGCTCAAGCATCGCTCTATCAAGCAGGGACCGATGGTGATCGAAGTCGACTTGAAAGGAAACAAGGCAAGCGGCACGATGACTTCGAATGGTCAGTCAAAGCCGATCGACGTTGATTTAGGTGGAATAGTCTTCGCGGACGGCGCTGGTGCTTTCGATGTGATCGGAGCTCTACCTCTGGCTGAAGGCTACTCTCTCGCCTTCCGAAACTTCGACGTACAAAAACAGAAACCCCGGCTCAAACAATTGAAGGTTGTGGGCTCAGACAGTGTTACGGTTCCGGCCGGCACCTTCAACACCTACAAGGTGGAGATTGTCGACACCGAAAACGACGCTGACAAGCAAACTGTCTGGATCGCCAAAGACACTGGTAAGGTGATAAAGATTATTGCGGTGTTGCCCAGTTTAGGCGGTGCACTGCTGACGTCGGAACTAACACCGGAATAGCGATCAAAACGAAATTAGCGTCACATTACCGGCGGCAGGGGTTATTATCTCTGCCGCCGGGTTACATTCTTGGCCGCTCATGGCCCGAGATATTCATAGACCCAGCCGTCTGAACGTAATTCGCTTGCTGAACCGCCACCAACTCCGTATGAGCGAAATGTTTATAGACCACGCTGGCTTTCTAAAGTCTCTTCGCCCCGCTGGGGGCGAGATGTTTATAGTGGCTCTATCATCCTCAAGTAGCTCCTTTAGGAGCGGAATGGCTAGTCGCGTGCTATAAACATCTCGCTCCTAGCGGAGCGTTGTTGGCTCTGGTTGTTCGATCCTATAAACATTAAGCTCCTAACGGAGCGGTTCGGATCACAAAGAGCACTTCTTGAACTCCGTCAGGGGTGCAATGCTCATAGAACTCGATGCTATTGAAAAAGCGGAAGAGAGAGACAAGGCGAAGGACAAGTTGATAGATGAAAACCCTAATCCGTAATAGCCGAATTGTAACCGCCGTCGACGATTACCACGCAGACATCCTGATCGATGGCGAAACTGTCTCTGTTATCGGGGCCAAGCTCGACATGGAAGTCGACAAGGCGATCGATGCCACCGGGAAGTTAGTTATTCCCGGCGGTATCGACCCTCATACTCACATGGAGCTTCCTTTTGGCGGCACGCAGGCATCGGACGATTTTCGCACCGGAACAATAGCCGCGGCCCACGGCGGCACTACGAGCATTATTGATTTTGCCGTCCAATATAAAGGTCAGTCTCTCATCGAGGGTCTCGACAATTGGCACCAGAAGGCCGAAGGCAAAACTGCAATTGACTACGGCTTTCACCTGATCACGACAGAACTGGAAGACAGCCAGATTGAAGAGCTGCACACTGCCATGGACGAAGGCGTCACCAGCTTCAAGATGTTCATGGCGTATCCGGGCGTTTTCCTGGTTGACGATGCGACTATCTTTCGCGGAATGTCGGCCGCGGGAGAGCGCGGCGGCTTGATCTGCATGCACGCCGAAAACGGAATTGTCATCAACGAGATCATAAAGCGCGCGCTCGAGAAGGGCCACACTGCGCCAAAATATCACGCGCTTACTCGCCCGACCGTTGCCGAAGCCGAAGGCGTCCACCGCGCCATTGCTATCGCCGAAATGGCTGAGTCGCCCGTCTACATCGTCCATCTCTCCTGCGCTGACGCTCTGAATCAGGTGCGACAGGCACGCGACCGCGGCATTCCCGCATTCGCTGAAACCTGTCCACAGTACTTATTCCTTTCGATCGACGACTATGACGAAAAGGGGTTTGGCGGCGCGAAGTATGTGATGACTCCACCCTTGCGCGAGAAGTCGAATCAGACGGAACTCTGGAAGGGTCTGAAAATGGATGACCTGCAAGTCATCTCAACAGATCATTGTCCCTTCTGCATGAAGGAACAGAAGGAACTGGGCGTGAATGACTTCACCAAGATCCCCAATGGCGCGCCCGGTGTCGAGAATCGAGTGCCTCTGATTTACAACGGCGGAGTTGTTGAGAATCGCATTAGTCTGAACCGCTTTGTCGAGCTCACTTCAACTGCCGCCGCCAAGATGTTCGGTCTTTTCCCAAAGAAGGGCACAATCGCGGTAGGTTCTGACGCAGACATTGTGATTTTTGACCCTAACAAGGAGCAAACTCTCAGCGTAAAGACGAGCCATATGAACGTCGATTACAACACGTATGAAGGCAAACGTATCAAAGGTGTAGTGGAGAGCGTTCTCTCGCGCGGTAAGGTTGTCATTGAGAATAGCGAGTACAAAGGCAAGCCCGGCGACGGTCGTTTCCTGAAGCGGGGAACGTGCGTTTCGATGTGAAAACTCTGAATGGAGAAGCGACTGATGTTCAAACATGTCTTTTTGTTCTTGATAATCCTCATAGCTTCGTTTAACGGGCTGGCGCAAGATCGGCCACTGGTGACTGTCTCCGGCCAGGCCGAAATAATGGTTGTACCAGACGAAGTTGTCTTCAACTTGCAAGTTGGCACCTTTGATAAGGATCTGGCGAACGCGCAGAGAAGAAATGACGAGGTTGTGAAAAAGGTCCTGGCGCTGGCTAAGAGTTATCAGATACCACCAGAGCTGGTGAAAACAGATTACATCAGCCTCGACGAACGTTATTCCGACGAAGAGGCGACCAGAAAACCTTCTGTCTTCCTCGGCTATTCCGTCACCAAGAAGATCGCCATTGTGCTTCACAACGTCAGCCAAACTGAAAGGTTACTGGCAGACATCTTCACATCAGGAGTAACGCGCATCGAGAGCGTAGATTTCCGCACGACGCAAAGCCGCAAATTCAGGGACCAGGCGCGGGCTATGGCAATTAAGGCAGCTCAGGAAAAAGCCAGCGCCTTCGCACGTGAGATTGGACAGACAATTGGAAAGGCTTATTCGATTTCGGAAGAAGGGATCAACAACCCATCCGCAAGCAGCAACGCTTTGAATTTCTCAAGGGGAGTGATGGGATCTTACTCAGAAGGTGACAACACGATTGCTCTCGGTCAAATCTCAATTACGGCACGCGTAGTCGTAAGTTTTGAACTTCTCTAAGAGTTTTTCCAATTTGAATTCCGCTGACTTAGCTAATCATGACCACTAACCCCGAGGTCATTCAGCACCCCGACGGCCGCGTCGAACTGCGTGAAGAAGTGGCGCGGGAGATCAGTCGCAGCCCCCTCTACAATGAGGACCTCGCTCCGGTTCCGGTACAGAAGCGCAACTGGACCACTTACAACTATGCAGCGCTCTGGATCAGCATGGCTCACTGCATTCCCACTTACATGCTCTCCTCGGGCTTGATCAGCGCGGGCATGAATTGGTGGCAGGCGCTCATTACGATCCTGCTGGGAAATACGATCGTCCTGATCCCCATCCTGCTCAACTCTCATCCCGGCACGAAGTATGGTATTCCCTTCCCTGTCTTCGCGCGCGCGAGTTATGGCACTTACGGTTCAAATCTGCCGGCACTCATGAGAGCGATCGTGGCGTGCGGCTGGTTTGGGATTCAGGCGTGGATAGGCGGTGAGGCGCTCAATACCTTTTTTGGCGCAATAATCCCCGGTTGGAAGACGCTGCTCGGAGGCCCCATTTTCGGGCACCTGGGCACCGAATGGTTATCGTTTCTCCTTTTCTGGGGCTTGAATATCTACATCATTTATCGTGGCATGGATCTGCTGCGCAAGGTGGAAAACTGGGCGGCGCCCTTTGTCTTGATGATGACCTCGTTGCTGCTCGGCTGGGCGATCTGGAAGGCGCGAGGGCTGGGCTACCTGCTGACACAGGAGGGAAAGTTTCACAGTCTGAAAGAGTTCTGGCCCGTTTTCATTCCGTCTTTGACTGGCATGATCGGATTCTGGGCCACGCTGTCGCTCAACATGCCTGACTTCACGCGGTTTGGCAAAAGTCAGCGCGACCAAGTGGTGGGCCAGGTCGTGGCACTGCCCACGACAATGACACTCTTCGCGGCGATGGGCGTTATGATCACCTCCGCTGCTGTGGTTATCTATCCGCACATGAAGATGGATGAGTTGTGGGATCCAATGAAGCTGGTGGGCCAGTTCGGAAATGTGTGGGTGGTAGCTGTTTCCATGTTCACGGTTGTGGTGGCAACCCTGGCGGTGAACATCGCCGCCAATGTTGTTTCTCCGGCTAACGATTTTGCCAACGCTTTCCCGAAGCTGATTTCCTTCCGCACCGGGGGCCTGATTACCGGCATTATCGGCATATTGATGCAGCCCTGGCGCCTGTTGGCCGACCCTTCAGGTTATATTTTCGCCTGGCTGGTGGGTTATTCAGGCGGCCTTGGCTCGATCGCTGGAGTGTTGATTGTCGATTACTGGATTGTACGAAAGAAAAGGCTTGCTCTCGGCGATCTCTACCGACCGCAGGGCATTTACACTTACAATGGTGGCTGGAATTGGCGGGCTGTCGTCGCGACGCTTATTGGCTGCACGCTCGCCTGGATCGGCCTGGTGGTACCGGCGTTGAGACCGCTTTACGACTACGCCTGGTTTGTAGGGTTTGGCGCAGCGGGAGCGACGCATTATGTGCTCACGAAGATTTGGCCGCCCGAACTGAGATTTGAGATTTGAGAAATGTGAGATTTAAGATCCTGAAACCTCTGGAGCTAATATGGCACGCACAGTCAAATGCGGACTAATCCAATGCGCAAATGTGGCCCCGACGGATTTGCCGATTGAAGACATCAAACGGTTGAATCTGGAAAAACATTTGGGCCTCATCGAACAGGCAGCCGAACAGGGCGTCCAAATTCTCTGCATGCAGGAGATATTCACAACACCTTACTTCTGCGCCGAGCAGCAGACCCGCTGGTATGAGGCAGTGGAGAAAATTCCGGACGGGCCGACTGTGCGACTATTGCAGGAGGTCGCGCGAGCACATGGCATGGTGATCATTGTGCCCATTTATGAGGAAGAGATAACCGGTATCTACTACAACACGGCTGCCGTGATAGATGCCGACGGCAAGTATTTGGGAAAGTACCGGAAGAACCACATACCACATGTCAATCCAGGCTTTTGGGAGAAGTTTTACTTCCGGCCCGGCAATCTCGGTTATCCTACATTTGACACCGCGTTTGCCCGCGTTGGTGTTTACATCTGCTACGACCGCCATTTTCCGGAAGGAGCACGCGCCCTCGGCTTAAACGGCGCCGAGATTGTCTTCAACCCTTCCGCAACGGTTGCCGGCCTCTCCGAATACTTGTGGAGGCTCGAGCAGCCAGCCCATGCCGTCGCGAATGGATATTTCGTTGGCGCAATCAACCGCGTCGGTCACGAGCAGCCCTGGGACATAGGCGAGTTTTACGGACAGAGCTATTTCTGCGACCCAAGAGGACAGTTTATTGCTGAGGGGCCACGCGATCAGGATGCGCTCGTTGTCGCGGATCTGAATCTGGACATGATCCGCGAGGTGCGCAACACGTGGCAATTCTTCCGCGATCGCCGGCCGGATTCCTACGGGGCCCTAGTTGCAGATTGAGCATTCGTCCAAAGTCCAAGGTCCAATGTCTCTTTTCTGAGAGACATGACCAGGAAGCACACAGTTTTCGCAAGACAGACATTGGGCCTTGGACATCGGACTTTGGACTTTCAATTAGGAGTTGATCCAATGGACCTATCGATAACAGTCAATGGAATGAAGTTTCCCAATCCCTTTCTGCTTGGCTCTGGCCCTCCCGGTACCAACGCGCGCGTCATTGCCAAATCCTACGACGCCGGTTGGGGCGGCGCAGTCGCTAAGACTGTCAGTCTTGAGTCGGCAAAAGTCGTAAACGTCGTACCGCGATATGGGAAACTTCGTTCAAAAATCTCGGGTGAGGTCATTGGCTTCGAAAACATCGAATTAATCTCCGATCGGCCCATCGACGTGTGGTTAGACGAGTTTCGCCAACTCAAAAAGGAATATCCCAACCACATCCTGGTCGCGTCAATTATGGAAGAGTATGAGAAAGGCCGCTGGCAGGAACTGACCAGATTGGTGCAGGACACGGGCGTGGATGCTTTTGAACTGAACTTCTCATGCCCGCACGGCATGACCGAGCGGAAAATGGGTTCCGAGATGGGTGAACATCCTGACCTCACCGAAGAAGTCACGGCTTGGGTCGCAGAGGTCGCAAAGATTCCCGTTTGGGCCAAGATGACGCCCAACATTACCAACATCAAAGAGCCTTCGCACGCTGCCGTGCGCGGTGGAGCAAAGGGGATCTCCGCTATTAACACAATCCTTTCGGTAATCGGTGTGGATCTGGAAACTCTGCGACCTATGCCGACTGTTGAAGGGCATACCGTTCCCGGAGGTTATTCTTCGCAGGCGGTACGGCCGATTGCTCTGCGTATGGTTAGCCAGTTGGCGCTAAGTCTGCCGAAGGAAGTTTCGATAAGCGGAATCGGGGGCATCGAGTCCGCGCACGACGCGCTTGAGTTTTTGCTGCTCGGCTCTTCGACCGTCCAGATCTGCACCGGCGTGATGCTTCACGGAGTGAAAATGATCGACGAGTTGAAAGAAGGCCTTACGAAGTTCATGGTGGATAAAGGATTCCCTTCCGTTGAGGATGTTGTCGGAAAGAGTCTCACATACTTTTCCACTCATATGGATCTGGTGCAGAAGATGAAGGCTGCAAAACGCACGAAAGCCGGCGAAGCAAGCCGCGATAACGAATGGGCTCAGAAGGACATTACGGAGAAAACTGCTGAGCTGACATCCAACTGATTCTGATCCTCAAGTCACTATGGTGTCTCCCACAAACGGACCTCCCTCGTTGAACAGCTACGTATCCGCCCACTCGCGCGCCAGGGTTACCAAAGCGTTGCTTATTGCCGGCGCAATAGTCAGCGCTGCTTCGATGTTGGTATCGGTGCTGGAGCTGCTATTTCCACCGATATCGGATGACGATCAATTGTCAGACAATCTTGGCGGATATGCCATTGCCTTGTTGCAAATGGGACTCGGGTCTCTTCAGTTATTGATCTACGTCGCCACCGTCGTCTTCTTTCTAATGTGGCTCTATCGCTCGTACGAGAATCTGCCCGCTCTCGGCGTCCCCGTACGCAGTATCGACTACTCATCCGGGTGGGCCGTGGGAAGCTTCTTCGTTCCCTTTGTCAACCTGGTAGTCCCCTACCGGGCAGTTAAGGAACTGTGGCGGAAAAGCGCGCCAGCCGCACCTTCTTTTCTGCAAAGCGACAATCCCGCTGCCTCGTTCCCCCTCTGGTGGCTGTTTTGGATTTCATCCAATATCGCGGACAACATCTATTTTCGGGTGGCTTTTCGATCGGATATATCCAGGGAAGTGATCGCCTTAATAAGCTTAATCTCGGATGCGCTCAGCATCCTGGCGGCAATCTTCGCAATCGCGGTTGTGCCAGAGATAGACCGGCGGCAAGAACAAGCCAGAAAGACATTTGGACCGGTGCAATCTCCGCGCCCGCCACCGCCTCCGCCAACCATTTTCGAGTCGACGCCGGAAACCGCAGCGCCAAGCTGAAACAACGTCGATTCCGTAACCGTTACCGAAACCACACCGGTC
>JBOGOU010000151.1:0-8587 GCA_050748205.1 Pyrinomonadaceae bacterium
ATCCAGAGCCTCGGCGTGCAGGCGGTTTCATTGTCGGCGAGTCAATGCGGAATCATCACCAACGACATGTATTCAAACGCCCGCATCCTCGAAGTGCGACCCGATCGGATCAAAAAAGAGTTGGCGCTTGGGGCCGTCGTGGTCGTCCCCGGATTTCAGGGTGTGACAACGCAGCAAGAGATCACGACATTGGGCCGTGGCGGCTCAGATACCAGCGCTGTCGCAATTGCCGCTGCGCTGGGAGCGGAAAGGTGCGAGATCTACACGGACGTCAAGGGAGTCTACAGCGCCGATCCGCGTGTCGTGCCCGGGGCCATAGCGTTGAGCGATCTGGGCGCGGGCGAGATGCAGGAGCTGGCATGGCACGGCGCGCAGGTGGTCAAGGCCGAGGCAGTGGAGTTCGCGAGGACAAACGGCGTCGCGGTTGTCGTGCGCTCGGCCTTCGCGGACGGCCCCGGCACATTGATCCCTCCCGAACTGGCGCAGAGTGTCTACCGGCCACATCGTCCGGAGGTCGCGGCCGTGACGGGGCGGAAAGATCTCGTGCGTGTCAGACTCGGCGGGTCGACGCTGACCAGCGCACAAAGGGAAGAAATCTTCGCCGCCCTTTCAAAGTACGACTTGATCTTCGGAGGCTTGAACGGTGCAGGCGAGACCAGCGAACTGTTCATCTCGAACCTTGAAATTCCTGACCCCGATGCTTTCGCTGCCGCGTTGGCGCCGCGATTCAACGGCGCGGTCAACCTTACGGGAGAGCTTGGGGCCGTGTCGCTGGTCGGGTTTGGCCTCGGCTCGAGGCCGGCGGCGCTGCTTGCGGCTCTCAGAGTGTTAGAAGAGGAAAATGTTCCGCTCATAAAGAGCTTTACCGGGCGAGAGTCTCTGACCTTCGTCATCCCGCGGCCACTGGTTAATGCCAGCGTGACGCGTCTGCATCGCGTCTTCGTCGAAAGCCATGAGCCGGCCTTGCAACTGAATAGTCTTAATCCGGAAGACCAGAGGACCAAACATCGTGGACACATTCGAGCTTCTTGAATCCGAGGTGCGGTTTTACTGCCGCGATTTTCCCGCTGTCTTCACCAAAGGAATCGGCAGCAGACTCTTCGACGAACACGGAGGAGAGTATCTCGACTTTTTCAGTGGCGCGGGCACGCTCAATTACGGACACAACAACCCGCGCCTGAAGCGGCGACTGATCGAGTATCTGGAGAACGACTCGATTACCCACAGCCTTGACATGGCGACCACCGTCAAGCGTGAGTTTCTTGAACGTTTCGATTCGTTGATACTCGCCCCGCGCCAGCTTCGATACAAGATTCAATTCTGCGGTCCAACCGGAGCCAACGCCGTCGAGGCGGCCCTGAAACTCGCGCGCAAAGCGACCAAACGTCAGACCGTCATCTTCTTCAAGAATGCTTATCACGGCTTAAGCCTGGGCTCGCTGGCGGTGACGGGCAACGCTGCAAAGCGGGTCGGCGCGGGCGTGCCTCTCCATTACACGATGCCGATGCCATACGACGGCGACCTTGGGCCCAAAGTGAACACGCTCGACTATTTCGAAGCCTTCCTGCAAGACCCT
Source organism: Pyrinomonadaceae bacterium (assembly GCA_050748205.1). GTDB lineage: Bacteria > Acidobacteriota > Blastocatellia > Pyrinomonadales > Pyrinomonadaceae > PSRF01. The sequence goes on from JBOGOU010000151.1 coordinate 1,577, forward strand.
GGCAGCGGTATGGAGCTTCCGGCCGCAGTCATCGTGGAGACCATTCAGGCTGAAGGTGGCGTGAAGGTCGCGAGCTACGAGTGGCTGCGTCGTCTCGAAGATCTAGCACGTCGCCACGAGATCGTGTTTATTGTCGATGACATACAGGTCGGCTGCGGTCGGACAGGCAGCTTCTTCAGCTTTGAGGACGCGGGCCTGCGCCCCGACCTGGTCTGCCTTTCGAAAGCCATCAGCGGTTTTGGTTTGCCGATGGCGCTGCTTTTGATTCGCCCCGAGCTTGATGTCTGGCAACCGGGCGAGCATACCGGCACGTTCCGCGGTAACAATCTCGCCTTCGTCACCGCCAGTGAGGCCCTCACTTACTGGGAAGATGAAGCCTTCGCTGATTTGGTTTTGAAGAAATCGGAGTTGGTGACCAGGCTCTTGAAAGAGACCGTGGAGAGACACCCCAAGGCACGCGGCTGGGTGCGCGGGCGCGGCTTGATTCAGGGCTTGGGCTTCGACGTGAAGGGGCTGGCCGAGGAAGTTGCACGCGGCGCGTTCGAGCGCGGACTGATCATCGAAACCTCCGGCGCCCGCAACGAAGTCGTGAAACTGCTTCCGCCGCTCACTATCGACGAAGAAGACTTGAGGGACGGTATCGCCCGCCTCACCGACAGTCTGACCCTGGTGCTGAGCAGAACGGATCTGGGCCACGCCGCAGTCAGTAGCGGGAGGTGAGAGCGTGCCATTTCGAGGCGAGCGGATTTGGAGACTGATAAGACTTAACGACCCATTGGGAGCAAGTTAATGGCTGAAGCGGCGATTGCGGAAAAGATTTCTGGTATGAGAGGAATGAAAACCTTCTTCATCATGTGGTTGGGCCAGGTCGTTTCCATGATCGGTTCGGACCTGACTGGCTTTGCGTTGGGCGTGTGGGTTTATCAGAACACAGGCTCGGTGACGCGGTTTTCGCTCATCATTCTTTGCGCGGAGTTGCCGGGCATCGTGCTATCGCCGTTGGTCGGCGCGATCATCGACCGCCACGATCGCCGCTCAGTGATGATCCTCAGTAACGTCGGCGCCGGCCTGAGCACACTGCTCATTGCGCTCCTGTTCATGCAGGGCTGGTTGCGGCTGTGGCATATCGCCATTCTTACCGCGGCCATCTCCACGTCTGCGGCCTTTCTGCGTCCCGCATTTAGTGCTTCGATCTCGCTCATCGTGCCGAAACGACATCTCGGTCGGGCGAGTGGAATGGTGCAGACGGGACAGGCCGCGGCGCAGATTCTCTCACCGCTCATGGCCGGATTTTTGGTGCTGGTGATCAAGATGCAAGGCGTGTTGCTGATCGATTGTTTGACGTACATTCCGGCGATCTTGACGTTGCTGATAGTCTCGATTCCAAGACCGCCGAAGACTATTCTCGACGGCACGGAAAAGCGCTCGCTCCTGAAGGACGCGATCTTCGGATGGACTTACATCATCGCCCGGCCAGGCATCTTTGGCCTGCTGCTCTTTTTCGCCATCACGAACTTCACCGTGACCGTGTCCAATATCCTCATCACCCCGTTGGTGCTAAGTTTTGCCAACGCCGCTGTCTATGGGACGGTGCTGTCAGTTACGGGCGCGGGCGTTTTTGCAGGTGGTTTGCTGATGAGTGTCTGGGGCGGACCAAAGCATCGCATCTACGGTGTCTTCTTTTATGGGATCGTGCAGGGGCTGGCATTGATCTTTCAGGGGGTTCGACCCAATCCCGTGCTGATAGCGACTGCCCTGTTCTGCGCCGCCTTCACCGCTCCGATTGTGAACGGCTGTTTCATTCCGATCTTGCAGAGTAAGTCTTTGCCGGAAGTGCAGGGGCGTGTATTCGCTGCGGTGCGGCTGGTGTCGTGGTGTTCGGTCCCGGTGGCCTACCTCCTCGCGGGCCCGCTTTCAGACAAGGTATTCGAGCCGTTGTTAAGACCCGACGGGCCGCTGGCCGGAAGTGTCGGCCGCGTGACCGGTGTCGGACCGGGGCGGGGAATAGGACTCTTGCTGATGATTTTGGGAGTGTTTACTTTACTGGCGACGCTTAGAGCTTACTTGTACCCGCGGGTTCGGAGAATCGAAGTTGAGTTGCCGGACGTTCTCCAGGACGCGGTGGCGGTTGCCGAAACTTAGGTGCGAGAGGAACCAATGAATACGCTGATGCAGGATGTTCGTTTTGCCATTCGCGTGATGGGGAAGGATTACTTCTTCACGCTTTTTGCCATGATCACTCTGGCACTCGGCATTGGGGCCAACACCGCTATTTTCTCAGTTGCCAGCGGCGTGCTCCTGCGGGCCCTGCCGTTTAAGGAACCCGAGCGCATAGTCTTCGTTTGGATTAACAGCTCGCGTCGGAAGATGGCCTACGACAAGCTCCCGGCGCCGCCGGCCGACTACCTGGACTGGCGTAACCAAAACACCGTCTTCGAGGAAATTTCGGCGTTCTACTCCAACTCGTTCACGCTTACCGGAGTGAGTGAGCCGGTGAGAATCGAGGGCGTGCAGGCGACCGGCGACTTCTTTCACATCCTGGGAAGCAACGCCGCAATGGGTCGCACGTTTGACCCCGGAGAAGATCAGCCGGGGAGCGCCAAGGTCGTGGTCCTCAGTCACGGATTTTGGAACCTGCAGTTCGGGGCCGACCCCGCAGTGATTGGGAAAAAGATAACGCTCAACGGCGTCCCCTACGAGGTCATCGGCGTCATGCCCGCAGACTTCAACTTTCCGCAAGGCACGATGATGCCGTCTTACTTACAGTTCCCGGCGCGGCCGGAGTTGTGGACGCCCCTTTCTTTCAGCGACGAAATAGCGAAGGACCGGAGCACCTTCAATCTCGCTGTCATGGCGCGTCTCAAACCGGGCGTCACATTGCCGCAGGCGCAGGCCAACATGACTGCCATCTCAAATACCATCGACCAGCAATACCGGAAGGGGGCCGGCTACCTGACCAGCCTCATCGACATGCGTGAGCAGTTGGTCGGCGATGTTCGTACGGCGCTGCTGGTGTTGCTTGGCGCTGTCGGACTGGTGCTGCTCGTGGCTTGCGCTAACGTCTCTAACTTACAGCTTTCTCGCTCACTGAGGCGGCAAAAGGAGTTGGCAGTCCGTGCTGCGCTCGGCGGAGGCCGCGGCAGACTTGTACGGCAGATACTCACCGAGAGTGTGCTGCTCGCCCTGCCCGGCGGCGTGTTGGGTCTGCTGCTGGCCCACTGGGGAACGCGACTATTGCTCTCGATCAGCCCGGACAGCTTGCCGCGTGCGTCCGAAATCGGCATCGACGCTCGCGTGCTCGTCTTCACCTTCGCGGCTACGCTGGTTGCCGGTGTCATCTCCGGTCTCGTGCCCGCCTTGCAGACAACGCGCACCGACTTAAACACTTTGTTGCGTGACGAAGCGCGCACCTCGACTGCAAGCCGACGCAGTCGGCGCACGCGCGACTTGCTTGTCGTCGCGGAAGTCGGCCTTGCGTTGGTACTACTCATCGGCGCCGGCTTGCTGGTCCACAGCTTCGTACTGTTGCAACGGGTCAAGCCCGGCTTCCAGGCAGACAACGTGCTCACGTTGCACATTGCTCTTCCGGATGACAGGTATCCGGAAGACCGTATGAAGTTTGCGTATTTCAACCAACTGCTGCCACGGCTGGCCACGATGCCGGGCATTGAATCGATCGGCCTCGTCTCAAACTTACCGCTCAGCGGCGCGGCCATGAGCACCACGTTCAATATTGACGGCCGCCCTCCGGCTTCGCCACAGGATCGGCCCGGCGCAGATTACACGATCGCCAGTCCCGGGTTCTTTACCGCGTTGGGCATTCCCACCGTGCGTGGTCGGCAGTTTGGTGACGAGGACACCGCAACCTCGCCGGGAGTCGTCATGATCAACGAGGCGATGGCGAAGCGTTACTGGCCCGGGGAGGATCCGCTCGGACGGACTATCTCCGTTTCGGTCGGGAAATACACGGGACACCGCCAAATCGTCGGCATTGTTGCTGACGTCCGGCTCACTTCGCTTACCGACCTGCCGCGGCCCGAGATGTACGTGCCTTATGCACAACATCCTGACGGGTTCATGTTCATGGTGGCCCGCACAAGTGCCAACCCGCTGTCCTTTGCTCCAGTCGTCCGGCGCGCAGTCCTGGCGCTCGACAAGGACCAGCCGATAACGGAGGTGCGGAGCATGAAGCAGGTAGTTTCGGACTCTCAGGACCGAAGAAGATTCAATCTAATCCTGCTCTCCCTGTTCGCCGGGCTCGCCGTGGTGCTGACCGTCGTCGGTGTCTATGGGGTCGTGTCGTATTCAATCACCCAACGCGTGCATGAGATCGGAGTGCGGACAGCGCTCGGCGCTCGACCGTTTCAGATTGTGAAACTCATCGTCAGACAGGGGATGCTTCCGGCGCTGATTGGAATAACCATCGGATTGTTTGGGGCGTACGCCTTGACACGCATGATGTCAAGCATGCTCTACCAGGTCAGCCCCACGGACCCGGTAGTTTTTGTCGTTGCGGCCGCGACGCTGACTGCGGTGGCACTGCTCGCTATCTATATCCCGGCGCAGCGGGCCACCAGGATCGATCCGGTCCGCGCGCTGCGGGAGGAATGAGGAATTGCGGTAGTGGGTAAGTTTGGAAACTGAAAAATGCTTCGCGGAGTTAATTGATGAGCTTCACGGAACAACTGCACAGCACGAGCGGAACGCATGCTGCCGCGACTATCACGGTGAGCCAGCCGTCCGGCTTGGCGTCACACCTCCTCCCGTTAGCCGAAGGACAATGGGCGATCTGGAAGCTCTCAGGTTTGCGCGGCACCGGCTTTCCGGCTGCGGAAGTTTTGAAACTCGCTACCTCGAACTGGGCGGCAACAGTCGACAACTTTCTGGACGCCGAACGAGAGTCGCGGGCCGCAAAGAAGGCCGCGCATTTGCAACTCGACCTCGCTCTCGATGCCCTGTCGAGTGAGGGCCTTTGGGAGGACAAAGGCAGGCGCATGCCGCTGGTGAAGGCCCTAAAGCGAGTCAAATTAGGACGGCCCGCTGAGGTCCGTGGCGGTCCGAGCCCAGTTACCGTGGCACTTTCAAACTTCACCAACAGCTTGGCGCGACGCGACTCGCTCTCTTTGCGCGTGCAAAGCGAGTTCAACGCCGCGGCGTTAGCGGTGTCGCATGCCATCTACGCGGCAGCTTCCTCGCCGCGGTTTACCGAGGCTGTTATCTGGCAGAATCGCGGCGCGTGGCGGCGGGCCATAAAACATCAGTTGCGCAAGCCGACTGGCGCGTCCAACCGTGCGCATAAGCGGCGGCAGCACGAAGAACTGATCGCGATCTACTTACAACGCTACTGCATGAAGAACGATACCATCGGGTTTTTCGGGCCGGTGGGTTGGGCGCACTTCGTGCCGGAAGGCGAGGCATTGGAAGTGCGACCGGGGCCGGGGTTATTGGCTACACGCACTGTCGACTTCGAGGGCTGGTGCATAGATGCGCTGGCGGAGTCCCTGGCCCGCGACCAGTCGCTGCGTCCCTGGCTGGCGCCGCGGCGCCTGCCGTTTGTAGGTCTGGCGCCAGGGGCGATGACATTGCCCGGAGGCGCCACGATCAAACTCCCGCCGAAAGAAGCCGCGGTGCTGGCAGCCTGTGATGGGCAACGCACGGCGAAAGAAGTTGCCGCTGGCCTGATGAGCGACCGAGCGCTGGCGGTAAGAAGTGAAGCGGCGGTCTACCAGTGCCTGGACACTTTTTGCAAACGTGGGGTGATTGCCTGGACGCTCGAAGTGCCGCTTCAGCGGCGGGCCGATCAGCGGTTGCGGAGCTTGCTTGAGGGAGTTCGTGATGAACGACTGCGGCGAGCGGGGTTGTCGGCGCTCAACGAACTGGAAGAGGCGCGTGAGCGCATTGCGGCGGCGGCGGGCGAACCGGAGAAATTAGAGCTGGAGTTGCAGGGGCTGGAAGAAAGATTCATTCGGCTAACTGGAAAAGCGGCGACCAGGGCAGCGGGTCAAACCTATGGGGCGCGCACGCTCGTTTACGAGGACTGCCGGCGGGACATTGAGGTGGAGGTTGGACCGGCAGTCTTGGAAGCATTGGCGGCGCCGCTGTCGTTGTTGCTCCAAAGCGTGCGTTGGATGACCTATGAACTGGCAGAAATGTACCGTGGGGCTTTCCGTTCGGCTTACACCGAGCTGGCAGCGCGGACGAAGTCTTCGGTGGTCAGCGCGGCGGATTTCTGGATTAAGTGCCAGCCGCTTTTCTACAAAGATGAAACGCGGCTCGCCGATCGCGTGGTGCCGCTTTTCCAGCAACGCTGGGCCGAGGTGCTCGGGCTGCAGCCAGGAGCACGCCGCGTCAACTTCAGTTACGAGCAGTTGCGCCCGCAGGTGGACGCGGCCTTCGCGGCGCCGCGTCCTGGCTGGACCCACGCGCGCCAGCACTGTCCTGACGTGATGATCGCCGCCGACAGTGCGGAGGCGATCCGGCGCGGTGAGTTTCACCTCGTCATCGGCGAAATCCATCTTGCCGTTAACTCTCTGAACAGCTCGCTCTTTATCGGGCAACACCCGCGACCACAGGAGATTCGCGACGCCATTACGGCGGACTTTCCCACCCCCCGGCTCATCTCGGTGCCGCCCAAGAATTGGCCGACGCTGACTGCGCGTACGAGCTTCGAGTTCGTCTCGCCAAGAAACTACAGGCTGTTGGTTTCACCGGACGCCTGCGGAGTACCGCCGTCGCAGGCCGTGGCCATCAGCGACCTGGTGGTTGAAGAGAAGGGGGAGGATTTGGTGCTTCGCACGCGCGATGAGCGCTTGCGGTTTGAGATTGTGGAGGGGCTTGGTGAGTTTCTTTCGAATCTGATGGTGAACTTCTTCAACCCGCTACCGCCGTTGCGGCACACGCCGCGAATCACGATAGATCGGCTGACAGTCAGTCGCGAGTCATGGCGTTTCAATCCTTCGAAGCTGGCGTTTGCCTTCGAGGAGCAGGAGATCGAGCGCTTCGTGGCAGCGC
>JBOGOU010000152.1:0-10281 GCA_050748205.1 Pyrinomonadaceae bacterium
ACTGGCACCTATAGGCCCTCGATGAAGTCAGAAAAAATCTCAGAGCTGACGACCAACCGGCTCAGCGTTTACCTCCGCTGTTTGAATACGCTTTCAGCCGCGGGGATCAAAACCATCTCTTCGCAGGAGCTTGCTGAGCAGTTCAACCTCAATTCCGCTCAGATTCGTAAAGATTTGGGATACTTTGGTGAATTTGGTGTGCGTGGTGTGGGCTATTACGTGAACGAGCTACAGTCGCACATTACGAAGATCCTCGGCCTCGATCGACCCCACCACGTAGCCATTATCGGCGCAGGCAGGTTGGGTACAGCATTGGCAAACTACCATGGCTTCGAAAAATCCAATTTCAAGGTAGTTGCTCTCTTCGACAACGACTCAGAAAAGATCGGCCAGCGCATCGGCACCGGCGAAATCCTCGTGCACGATGTGCAAAAGATTGCCCGAATTGTCAAGGAGGAAGTAGTCGATGTGGCGGTGATTGCGGTTCCTGCTCGGGCAGCGCAACGAGTATTGAATCAGGTAACAGCCGCAGGCGTAAGAGCAGTGCTAAATTTTGCGCCGGCATCTCTAAGCGCGCGATTAGGGGTCAAAGTTAAAACGGTTGACTTAACAACTTCGCTCGAATCATTATCGTATTTCCTTGCGCGACCGCCGGCCAGCTCGGTCACCAATGGGCGACGCAGCGGCAAGCTTGAAGAATCGTTTGGACAGAAGGAACGAGAGCTTTAACGAGGCACTCTGATCCGATGGATGAGCAAAGTGCCCGCCGCGAGATAGTTCGCGTCGGCCAGCTAATGTATGAACGCAGTTACGTTGTCTCCTCGGACGGCAATATCAGCGTCCGCCTTGACGACGGCCGCATCGTAGCGACACCAACCATGACGTGCAAAGGGCGGATGACCGAAGACTGTCTGGCGCTAACAGACGCCGATGGCAAGCCCCTTACCGATCGCAAAGCATCCAGTGAGTTGGCGATGCATCTTCTGATTTATCGGGAGCGAAGCGACGTCAAAGCGGTTTGCCATGCACATCCGCCCCATGGAACGGCTTTCGCTGTCGCCGGGCTGCCCATCGACCAGCCGATACTTTCCGAGGTGATTCTCACGCTCGGGTGTGTGCCGCTGGCCTCTTATGGCACCCCCTCGACCGACGACTTGACCGACGCGATGCAGCCGCTCGTGAAGCACCATAATGCGCTCCTGATGGCGAATCACGGCGCAGTGGCCTATGGCAGCGATCTGTGGCAGGCATTCGATAGGCTGGAGACGCTGGAACACACGGCTCGAATCGCGATACTCTCGCGCATCCTCGGAGGTTCACGGAACCTGCCTGCCGACGCAATCGAAAAACTGATTAATGTGCGCGAGGCCGCAGGTTATTTGGATGAGGGAGCGCGCTGCCAGGCTTGCGGTTACCTTCACGAGACACGGTTGGCCTGTCCTACTGGTGACCGGCCCGCAGCTACCGGCTATCGGGAGTCGTCAACAAACGGTTCCGGCAAAATCGTTCTCACCCGAGAAGAATTGGTTGAACTTTTGTCTCAGGCAGTGGATAGCAAGTCGTGAATCGTGAATCGTAAATCGCAAATCGTGAATCGTGAATCGTGAATCGACATAAGAGGCAGAAACTGGTATTCAATTAAAACAGATTATTTTTACAGTGGATGACTCATTGAAAGCACGCCCAGGGTGACCAGCCCTAAGAGTTCTAGCTGAAACAGGAGATCGAGCAGCCTATCAGTTGATCACGATTCACGATTCACGATTCACGATTTACGATTCAGTCATAGAGGAGCATAGCAAAATGCCACAAGAAGCACTCGGCATGGTTGAAACAAAAGGATTGGTGGCGATGATTGAAGCGGCTGATGCAATGGTGAAAGCCGCAAACGTTACGCTCATCGGATACGAGAAGATTGGTGCGGGCTTTGTGACGGCCATTGTGCGTGGAGACGTCGCGGCAGTAAAGGCGGCGACAGATGCCGGCGCGGCTGCGGCACGCCGGGTTGGTGAGCTTGTCAGCGTGCACGTGATCCCACGACCGCACGGCAGCGTTGACGAAACACTCCCCATAGGTCTCAGCCGCGGGTAGGCATGATCATAGCGCGCATTCTCGGCACCGTAGTCTCAACCCAGAAGGACGAGCGGCTACTTGGAAAGAAGCTGCTCATTGTTCGTCCCCTCAATGTTGACGGAACGGACACAACCGGCTACGTGGTGGCCGTCGACACAGTGGGTGCAGGATTTCATGAAAGGGTTCTTGTTGTGGCCGGCTCAAGCGCACGACTGGCGCAGGGCATGAAAGACACTCCCGTTGACGCTGCCATCGTCGGCGTCATCGACACAGTGGACATAACGAACTCCGAAAGATAGTCCAAAGTCCAAAGTCCAACGTGCAAAGGACGTTGGACCTTGGACATTAGACCTTGGACATTAGACATCGCATGCAGTTGGCTCGCGTTATTGGGACGGTGGTGGCAACCATCAAAAACGAATCGCTTGAAGGGCGAAAGCTTCTTGTTGTGCAAACCCTGAACAAGGATTTAAAGCCTAACGGCAAGCCTATGGTAGCCGTGGACTCCGTCGGAGCGGGCGTGGGCGAGCTGGTCTTTTGGTGCCGCGGGAAAGAGGCGAGCTTTCCTTTCAAGCGGGAAGACACTCCTACCGATTGCACGATTGTTGGCATTGTTGATTCAAACGAGCACGTAACGCAGGGTTAAGCCCCCAGATGCACGTGCGTTTGCCCGCAGGAAGCTCGGCAAACCCCGACAAGAGAAATGATACTGGCCCGCGTTCTCGGAAACATCGTTGCCACGCAAAAGAACCATCGTTACGAGGGTGCGAGCGTGATGCTCTGCCAGCAAATCACACCCGAAGGCGAAGAGACAGCGATCACCGTATTGGCTTTGAATGCCGTCGATGCGGGTATTGGCGACACGGTCTTGATCGTGCAGGAAGGTTGGAGCGCTTCGACCGCGGCGACAGGAAAGGGCGGAGCGGCCATTGACTCGGCCATTGTCGGTGTGGTTGATCGAATTGACCTGCTGGCAGACGAGGAGCAGGCCGACGTTTTCGATGGATGAGATCTTTAGGTAATGTAAGGCGGGCAGGATGCCCGCGCTCCAAGGGGCAGCATGAGCACGGAACTCGAACAGGCTCGGCTAATTGCGGAGAGAATCGCCAGACGTGTGTCGGGTGCAGCAAACAAGGCTGGAGTACCTGCCACGCCAGCTCCTCGCTCTGATGTAAGCACTGAACTAGCCGCCATGCGCGCCGGCCTGAATGAACTACAAAAACGACTTAGTCAGATTGAAGCAAAGGTGCAGTCAGGCACAGGCGAGACGGTTACCGGCGCCGCTGGGTACGGAACAGGGTCTCGCAGCAGCAGCGAAGAGCGCGTTCTCCTGACCCACTCGCCCTGGCTTGCGGGTGTAAACGCCTCAGCAGCACACCCCAGCCAGGAGAAATTTGGTGTCGAGGAAGCCGTTGTCTCCGAATTGGTAGATTTTTTTGAGAAGGAAAAGACCTGCAGTTTGGAACCTGGCGGAAAGCCCTGCGACCATTGCTCCATGTGTAGTTCCCGAGGATTTTAGTCAAACGGCCCCAAGTTTTCGCTAACAATATCCTCGCCCCAATTCAACTCATTCTTGACAGCTACTCACTTCAAGAGTAGCGTTCCGATACCTCGCGATTTAAGCGCTTCCCCCGACAGCGGTAGAACCTCTCAACACCCGAAAAACATTCTACTTCCACGCGAAAGCGGAGGCACAAATGAATACCTTACCTTCACCACAAATGAATACCTTACCATCACGACGAGTAACCAGTTGTAAATCCACACACGCAAAACTCTTCACAGCTCTTGCGCTCATCCTTCTGTTAACTGCACCGTTCTTGCTTGCGGACTCCAGCGCTCGAAGATCGAAAGCGGAAGCGGACGTTACGACCTTCGCAGCACCCGCGCAAAGGGAGAGCGGTCCCACCGCAGACGTGGAGCCGCCCCAGCGACACGTGCTGGCGGCGTCTTACTACAGCTTGAAAGACAAGCTAAACGCAACCTTAATGTTCAATAACAAGAGCCCGTCCCCCATGGATGCGCGCGTGACCCTGTTTAGCTTGGGAGGCGAGCGCCTCGAGGTGCCCCGGGTGACAGTCGAAGGCGTCTCACACCGAACGGTTGACTTGCGCGATTATGCCGCTGCAGGCTCCACCTTCGAAGAGGGCAGTCTCCAGGTCGTTTACTATGGCAAACCCTTACAGATGGGCGCACAGGTCAGAGTTGTCGACGCTGAACACAGTCTCATCTCAGACGAGCAGTTGACCTATCCGGTGCAGGCCTCGTCCACACGACGAGTGGGAGCGTGGCAGCTGCCTTCTCGCACCTGTGACGTGCGCCTCGTCATCTCGAATGTGAGCAACGAACAAATCACTGTCAACACGAACGCTGACGGGCAGCCGGCGCTAGCCGAAGGACTGTTGACGCTAATGTCGCACGAAACGCGAGTCTTAAACCTGCGCGAGAGGACGAGTGCCAAGGGCCGATCGCTTCCTGAGGTTGGTGGCTTGAGCCTTGAACACTCGGGACCAAAGGGCGCGCTCATGGCACGGGTGCTCATTCAGGAAGCCACGACGGGCTACTCCTTGGTGGCTGATCTCGTAGACCCGGAAAAGTCGAGGTCATCGAGACTCCAGGGCGCTGGGTTGCGCCTGGGCAACGTGGCTGGTGAGGAACTCACGCCGGCGGCTGTCGCGCGCAACGTCGGCCACTCGTCAACAACTGTGACCGGGCGCATCCGTTACACCCGTAGAGATGGAGGCACGCGGGTCGTGTATTTGCCGAAAGTTCAGCTTGCTCCTGGTCAGACCAAGGCCGTAAACCTTGCAAACCCACTGCGTGGGGCTCGCCTGGAAGAATTAGGCGCTGCGGCGGGACTGGAGTTTGAGTACACGGGAGACCCGGGCAGTGTCGTCATGTCGGCCCAAAGCACCGGCAGGAGCGGGAACCAGGTCTTTCGTGTGCCGCTCCTGGATCCCGCGGCTCAGCGGAGCAGCACCGGCGGTTATCCGTGGATGGTCGAAGGCGACCAATCTACGGTCGTTTACTTGAAGAACACAACGGACCAGCCTCAGCGTTACGTTGCCCACCTCAAATCAGCTGGCGGCATATACATGATTGGACAGAAGGTAATAGAGCCCGGAGTGACAATGGAGTATGACATCCGAGCGCTACGTGATCTGCAAGTGCCAGACGAGAATGGGAACACGATCCCCCTGGAAGCTACCCATGGACACTTCAAGTGGTCGGTGATTCTCGAAGAGGACGCGACTGAAGATTTGGTGATGATCGGCCGGGCCGAACACTATAATGTCGCGCAAGCGATGAGCAGCACTTACGCCTGCGCGAGCTGCTGTTCTGATAGCACCGTTGGTAGCTACGTCACCCCGTTCTTCACCGTGGAAGTCTTTGCCGACGATATCGTTGACTTTGACGCCGTTGAAATAAAACAGGATTGCTACGGCGATGAGTATCATTCGATCCGCACTTTCGGAGTTTCCTGGAACAGCGGTGACAGCGAGGTGACTTCAGTCAACAGCTCGGGCACAGTGACGGCCCTAAACGGTGGGGAGTCCGACATCCAAGCTGTCTTCGCGGGGCGCTACTACTACACTCAGGAGTGCTACCCCCAGTACGGTCCGGAGACAGGTTACGCCTCCGATGAGATCCAGCCCAACCTTCCGGCCTGCGGTGGTTGTCGCTTCAACTTCGAGCAACAGCGGCCCAAGGGCCGGATGCGGGTTAAGCCGAAGATCACCAGCATCACGCCGGACCGCGGCGTTGCTGGCGCTCAGACTGGCGTCACCATCGCCGGGAGGGGTTTCGGCTCGAACCCATCAGTGACGATCGGCGGAAGTGGTGTCACTTACTCAGGCAGTGGGGGTTCCGCAACGCAGCTCTCTGGGAATCTGAGCGTGGCGGGCAACGCCACAGCCGGCAATCACACGGTTCAGGTGAGCCACAAGGGGCAAAGCAGCAACAGCGTGAACTTCTTCGTGCAGGTCCCGACCAGCCTAAGACGTGACCGCCTGGATGACTTGGTTGATATCGATCCTGGTCCCGGTGACATTATGGATGGGTTTGGTCAGTTGATCGCATCAAATCGCTGTGGAGCATACCGTAACGTCGTGTATACATTGGTTGATCAGGCGGGACAACCAATTATCGCAGACTTACCGATTACAGAGGCCCTTAGCAATTACCAAGGTCCTCCTGAGTTGCAACCTGGAGCGAAGCCTCCTAGACTCACGAGAGATGGCGTCATTGGGGACACTCAAGCGCTAAGCGGACAGTCACCAACGTGTCCGCCACCCTTCAGCCTCTCCTTTACTCAACGATTCAGTGTAACGGTTGGCCAAACGACCTTTAGTCTTACGACCGTAAACGCATGCGCTCTGTCAAAGGACGGCTCAGGAAACTACTCAATAACGATTTCAATCACGACACAATAGACGGCGCCGTCAGTGTGGAGAAAGAGTGATGAAAAGAAGAAATCGCCTTTTCGTTTCGATTGTGATCAGCATGTTGGTTCCAATAGTGTTCGGACAGAGTTCGCTGATCACAAACGAGACTTCGCAGGGCCCTGTTCAAAGCACCCAATCGGCGGAAACCGATTCTTATCATGTGACGACTCGAGAGGCGTTCTGGAAGGCTCTGATTGCTGCACGGGTGCCAGGTGGCATTGTCTGGAAGAGGAATTGCGGAAATGAGGAAGTCAAAGGTCAACCGGCGCCATCCGGGTCATCGTTGCGCGCAACGCTGAACCAGATCGTAAAGGCGGACCCGCAGTACGCATGGTACCGTGAAAACGGCGCGATCAATCTTCTTCCCACGAACGGCGAGCCAGATCTGCTCAAGGTTCGCATTAGAGAGTTCCGAATAGGGAAAGTTCCGAACCTGAACTTCGCCCTTGAACGCCTTCTCGCCCTGCCGGAAGTCACTAAAACCGCGGCCGAACTCAAACTAAATCAGGGCTTAAGGCTTGGTGGACTTAGCTCGCCTGGTCAAGACCAGGTGACACTTCGGCTATATCGCAAGAATGTCACACTGCGCGAAGCGCTCAATGCGATAGCGTGTGCGCACGGGTCTGCAGTGTGGCAGTACAGCGAATGGCATTGCGATGGGAAAACCGAGTTTGCTATCGAGTTCCTCATCGAGTGACGGCAGCTTTCAAGTAATCGGAGCTTACTGACGGGTTCCTCTGATCCTATAGCATTGGGGGCTCGCCAGTCGGCTTGCTTGCAGCCGACAAAACACAAGCCTGGGAATCCAGCTCGCGAGAGAGTCGCAAAATTCGTTCGCGAAAGGCTCTTGGAATCCCTACTTCGTGGTACCGCTATTCTGATTCGGTCTTAGTGTGTTCGAGTCGATCCTGGGAGGCTGCGTAGCTCCCTCTTCTGCCTTGAAGTAAGGCTCTTCCTTAAACCCAAAAAGCTTAGCTGAGATGACGGTGGGAAACCGCGCGCGCGTTGTATTGTAGTCCTGCACGGCTTCGTTGTAATCCTTACGCGCCGTCGCAATACGATTCTCCGTTCCCGCCACTTCGTCCTGCAGCTTCAAAAAGTTTTGGTTGGACTGCAACTGGGGATACTGCTCTTGCAGAACGAGGAGCCGCCCAATCGTGCCGCCAAAACTATTGGCCGCGTCGATGACAGCCTGTTTTTGCTCGGGCGTCTTATCGCCGCCTTCGCCTTGAGGGGCTTGTTGCGTTGCGTTGAGGAGCCGGGACCTCGCTTCAGCGATCTTTCCGAAGACTTCTTGTTCCTGTACTCCGGCGAGCTTTGCCGACTCCACGAGGTTGTTGATTAGATCTGCGCGGCGCTGAAGTTGAGTTTCGACGTTGGCCCATTTGGCCTTAACGTTTTGTTGCTTTGTGGTAAGCGTGTTGTATCCGCAACCGCTCACAGTCAGGGTTACAAAGATAACCAGGACAAATAAAGAAGCTCGTCTTAGATTCATTTTGCTCTCTTAACTCCTTGCAATTCGGTCCCGCTAAGCGGGGGCTATCCGAAAACGGGGGCTGTTATTTCAAGTCGTTCTGGCGATCTCCGCCTCGTCGACGGCCTCGACGACACGCTCGATCTGGGCCATGTACGCGGCGAAGAGATCATTGGTTTCCTGCTCGGTTGCAGGGCGTTTCCCGGTCGCGCGCATTGCAAAAATTCTTTCGAATGGCTCCGCATCCAATCCGAGAAGTTCGACTGTCGCGCGCACACAATCAGGTTTGGCCACCGGAGCCGCTTTACCGTGGAGTAACAACACAGCGCGAAAAAGCGAAGCAAAACTCGCCAGGCTGTCGTTCATGAGATCGCAAAGTTTTTCAATCGAGACAGACGCGGGAATGTAGAGCCTGCGAAGCTGGATCAGCCTGCTACGAAGCTCATATTCTGCCTGGTGTCTGAGGTGAACGTCTGAGAGCTTAACGAACTCGAACGGGTCTTTGCCAAAGAGTACGATGCGTGCGTTTGCCATCTGGTGAAACTCGATGGGAAATACGTCTGCGGCGTCGGATAGTTCCTCGACTGTGAAGTAAACGGGAAGCGGATGACCTAAACGCCGCCACTCCCGCATTGGCGCCTGCGCCTGGCGGAGATCTTCCGGAGTGATCCGGTTAAGCGCGATCAGCAGGTTGTAATCAGAGCGCAACTCCACATGATCTCCCGCCGCTGCGGAACCGTAGACCACCACAGAGGCCAGATTGTCGCCATGCGTGGTCTGCAAATCGCTCACCAGACCTTTCAGCGCTTCCTGGACTATAGTCTTAACCATTTGTTCTTCGGGTTGCCTGGATACTAGCAGAACTTTGGCCCAACTCGCGAGACTACCAGCTGCCGCCGGCACCACCGCCGCCAAAACTTCCTCCCCCGCCGAAACCACCGCCAAAGCCTCCGCCACCACCTCCGCCTCCACCGCCAAAACCTCCGCCTCCCCAGCCGCTGCTCGATCCGCCTCCCCATCCTCCTCGACTGGCGCTATCGAGCAAAGAGCCCAGCAGGAACATGTTCAGACAGCCGCCGCCCCCTCTTCGTCTTGTCGATAAAAACAACAGGACAATGACGAAAACGATAATCAGGATCGTACAGCAAGCGGCGGAAGACCGATCGACGGGTTCGGCTGTCGGCTGTTGACGTGGACCGCGATAGGCATAACTCTGGTCGATTCCTTCAATGCTAAACCCCCGCTTCTCTGCCAGAGTCGCAACGTACGCCTGAATAGTATCGTAAATGCCCTGACTGTAGTTCCCTCGTTTAAACTGGGGCACCAACCGCTCGCGCTGGATCTGTCCTACTAAACCGTCCGGCAGATCGCCCTCGAGGTGATCGCTAACTTGCGTAAAGTATTTGCGGTCGTTAATTGCAACCACCAGGAGAAAGCCATTTTTCTCCCCCTCTTTCGATCCGATTCCCCAGCCCCGCGCAATGTCCAACGAATACTCGAAGATATCTCTGTCGCCAGTCGTCGTCACGGTGACTACCGCAAACTCGATGTTCGCCCGTTGCTTCAGATTCTGATAAATCGTTTCCAGCCGCTTTTTTGTTTGCGGGTCGATCACGTTTGCGTAATCGACGATCGGCGTGAAGGGCGATGGCAGGGGAATCGGCGATTGGGCCGCGGGTTGCCCGTGAGCGGTGAGGCCTGCTGGCCAGAGAGCAATTACCAGCACGACCGCCGCAAGAGCGAAATTGGACCGAAAGAACCCTAATCCGGATACCATTTTTACTTAGCTACAAGCTAACAACCGGGCTCACCCCAATGGGGCAATCAAGCGATGCAAAAGATAAAACAAAGCCACCCCTACAAAAACGACAATTGAGACCGTGGGGTTTCTTTCTTCGTTGTGGTTTACCTCCGGAATCAGATCGCTGGCTGCTACGTAGAGCGTTACTCCGGCAGAGAAGGGGAGTGCATAGGCAATCGCCGAATGGATCCGTGCATCTAGCAGCGCTACTGCGATAACACCCGCAAGGGTTGCGGCGCCAATAGCAGCCGTGGCCAGCAGCGCCTTCTTCGGCGATCGTCCCGAGGCCAGTATGATCGAAGCTACAGTGAACCCTTCGGGCATCTTGTGCAACAGAATCGCGATGAAAACGAGCAGGCCAAATCTGAAGTTAACGAGAAAGGCCGCCGCAATTGATACACCATCGAAAAATGTATGAATCCATAAGCCGCCAACCGCTGTGTAGGCGGCAGATGGGCGCATGAACGACTCGGGATGCGTCTCTGCGC
>JBOGOU010000153.1:0-2473 GCA_050748205.1 Pyrinomonadaceae bacterium
CATAGGGCTCTCCTTCGGTGTTTACTTGAAGTCTTGGAACAACTCAAGCTACTACTTTTGGGGCGCCCTTTCATATATAGAGTAGCGACCGGATGCTATGCTCAATTAACTAAAAGAGCTGTAAGACGTGCATTGAATGCCGGCATCCGGTCGCTACCGCTCCCGGTTCCGTATTTGAGTCTCCGCTAGCTTCTTCTCTATTAGTTCACTTACCCACTCAGCCCGCGCGTCCCAAGTCCCATTTGCCACTGCTGCCTGCCGTCTGCGCCCGGCTTCAGGGTCGCTTTCCTCCAGGGCATCTTCGACCAGCCGGAAAAAATCATCTCGGCTGCGCGCGATGCGCAACACTGCGCTCATTGGTTCATACTCCGGCAACGGCGAGATTACTACAGGCTTTCCGGTGGCCAGATATTCGCGCACCTTGATCGCCGAACCGTAACTGGTAAACGCCTGCTCAGTCTCCCACGGTAACACGCAGACGTCGAACCCGGCAGCGTAGCGCGGGAGATCTTGATAAGGCACAGGCGGCAGAAAGTGGGTGTTTGGCAGGTTTTCAATATCAAGACCGCGCGACCGGTTGCCAATGAATACCCATTGCCAGGATGGTCGTTCGCGGGCGGCTCGCGTGATCAAAGTCTGGTCCACCAGCCAGGGTTCTATTGCCCCAAAATAACCCAGACGCGGCCGAGGAATACCAGCCACTTCCGGCGCAACTTCAAGCTGTCCGTTGGCAACGCGCGACCAGTGAGCAAAATCGACCGCCTGTTCCAGGAGGTGCGAGCGCTCACGTCCGCGCGTAGCTTCTTCAAGCAACTTCCGACCGGAATAAAAGATGATATCAGCCGCATCGATGGCGCGCGCATGAAACTCTCGGATTAGAGCAGGGTCAGTGGCATGGTCCATCGTGTTAGCGTCATACTTGTCCGAGACATGATAGATGACCAACGACTCATCGAAGCGTCCGATCATTTCGACGGCAGTTGGGATGGCGATCCACAGAACAGGGCGATTGAAATCGCGGCGGCGCGTTAGCGTGCCAATCTGCGCGCTCAGCAAACGACGATTCGCAGCCCTCGCGGCGGCACTGCCATAAAACGGAATAACCGCGGGCGAGACTACGGTAATTCCTTCTTCTGTCGTGCGTGCGAGTTTGGCATAACTCCGAAGTTTCCTGGTGACGCGCGCAAGAAAGTCTTTGTTCGCGAGCGACGCCAGGCCCATGGAAATCGAGTTAACGAAGATGACCTTATTACCTGCGCGCGCAAAGCGGCGCATCAAGTGGTTCTTCGAATGCGGATGGTGATACCACCAATCTTCGCCGCCGAAACAAATGATCGAGTGTCCTTGAATCACTTTATGTTTGTATAATGGCGGCCCGAAAGATGCCAAACCACCCGAACGCTGAATTCGGCCAGGAGAATACTTTAGCCGAGCCAAAAGCGATCATCGAGCGCTCTGCAAACTCTCAATTAGAACTCGCCCACCGAAAACTGGTCATTATCGGGTTAATTTTTCTCGCAGCGCTCAGCGCCAGGCTCCTCGTGTGGCAAAACAAACGCGCTGAAGTAGCGCAAGTGCAAACTCGTGTTACGGAAAACTACAAACATCTGGCTCGACTCCTACAACAAAACGGGTTTGGCTCATTCTTTGCAGCTTCCTCTACTACAAGCAATCCAGACCTACTGGGCCATCCACCTGGATATTCCATTTTGGTCACACTCATCTACCGTATGGCAGGTGAATCCGACGCGGCTATACAACTTTTCCAAATCACCTGCGACTCGCTTTGCGCGGTTATTATCTTTCTCATCGCAATCGAACTGCTCCCGCTCGGAGTCGGGACTCTTGCCGGTTTCATGGCCGCCTTTGCGCCACAGTTTAGCTGGAATTCTATCCTGCTTTTGCCAGACACGCTCGCAGCGTTGCCTATTCTGCTGGCAATCTATCTGATCATTCGCGCCAGCAAACAGCCTAGGTGGTTCACAGTGTTTGCGGCCGGCATCCTCATTGGCATTTCCTGTTGGCTCAGAGCAAACGCCTTACTGCTGGCTCCTTTTCTGGCTCTGCTCTTGCCGTTTGTTTTCCCGCGCGGCATGCGACTGAGACTGGCGCTAACGCTCATTGGCGGCGCCTCCCTGGCCATTGCGCCGTTGACAATTCGCAACGCAGTTGTCTTCGGCCATTTCATTCCGGTCTCTCTCGGAGCAGGACAAACACTCCTGGAAGGCATCGCGGACTACGACGAAGCGCGACGCTTCGGACTGCCCAACACGGACATGGATCTCATCCAGCAGGAGGCCGAGACGCACAACCGGCCAGAATACGCTACGACCTTGTTTGGGCCGGATGCAACCAAGCGTGATAGAGAACGTCTGGCGCGCGGCTTCGCGGTCATTCGCGATCATCCATTCTGGTTCGTGACAGTGATGGTCCGTCGGGCAGCGTCGATGTGGAGACTGGAGAGGGTCCCCCT
>JBOGOU010000154.1:0-5470 GCA_050748205.1 Pyrinomonadaceae bacterium
AATTCCCGTCGCGCAAAGATAAAGATCGCTCTCACGCTAGTTGTCGCTGGCGCCATTGGCACCACCGTCTTCGCGGTTAGAGGACGAACTTGGTTCGCTGATGTGTCTGAGGCGAAAACTTCGGACCGTGTCATGCCGCGAGCCGCCACGGCGAGCCAGATTCCGCAAACTCCGGTCTTCGCTGTTAACCGAGCACAACTCAACCACCATGTGGTGCGTGCTCTCAACGCGCTTGGTGACAGGTTCGAGTCGCAGGGGCGCGCCCGCTCTATTCTCGCTGGAACGTTCACGCGCCGCACTGGAGGAACGCCCGTCAGCACGCCGGTTACCCTGGTCCGGGAATGCCCGGACAAGGTGCGTTTTGAAGAACTGACCCTCTCAGGATTGCGTGTGCTTGGTCACGACGGAACGCGCTCATGGACACAGGGCGGCGGCCTCTCAGAAGAAGATGCGACTCTTATCGAGGAACTGGTGCGTGACTGTGTCGAACACTTCGTCACTGGACAGGCTACGGGCGATGCCACGCTACACCTCGGCGACATGTTCCGGATGGACGATGGGAGCGATGCAACCTACGCCGGCCCTTTCTACGACATCCTCCGCGTGGACGACACCTTCCAAAACTCTGCGGGGACCGCCGCGCGCCCAACACTCTACTACCTCAACTCGCGGTCGGGACTGCCTGAGAGGATCGTTTATGAGCGACAGGTGGGCGGGACGACCGTCAAAATTGAAGTCGAGTTTAGCGAGTGGATCACGGTAACAGGGCAGAAGTTGCCGCGGCGAACGGCATGGAAGAAAAATGGGGTCGTCGCCGGTGAGGTTGTGATCAATCAAGCGATGTTCGTGCCTTCAGCACCGGACGGCGCCTTCATCGCACCTTAGGACGCTAGATTGGGGATGCGGACGATGCTTGAGATGACTAACAGCTCTTGCAGCGGCGCAGCCACTTCTGCAAATGGCGGCGGTAGTGCGGAAGGACTATGCCTCCCGCGTCACCCGCCTTATGCCCTGCGGCGAATCGAAAGAACCACTCTTGCTCTTTGCCTTCTGCTGATCGTTTCTTCATTCAGCTCCGTGCGCGCTCAAGACCCGGACGGACAGGCGCCTGACCGAGGCTTCCACCCTAACGGCTCCTACGCTATTGGCAATATCGAAGCAATTAGCCTGGCTGGCGGCAACTTGACCTACTCGCTTCCTTTGGCAACTCTCCCCGCCTCGCGCGGCGGCCGACTCAAACCTGCTGTATACCTGCTCTACAACAGCAAGCTCTACGATACGCAGGTGAGAATGTGTCTCGGCGTGAATTGCACCTTCAAGTACACGCAGACCGATATGCTGAAAGCGTTCCGTGGCGGTTGGACCTATGGCACTAACTTCTACGTCTTGACGACCAATCGCGCGATCAACTACGTCGATGGCGCGCCGCCGACCCAAAACTATTACAAGTACAAGACCGAGATCTTCTTTCCCGACGGCAGCAGCCACCAGATCCGTCCTTACGGGCAGACGCATAACGAAGACTACTATCCGGTCAGTCCCGGCGTTCCCGGTAGCACAACGACCTACTACAGCACCGACGCCACCTACTTCCGCGTACAGTTCTCCACCGACGGAGCCTCCTGGACCATGTACTTCCCGGACGGGAGTATCGTTAGTTATGACAACTCGACGGGCGTGCAGACTACGATCGATGGCAATGGGAATTCCTACACCGTCCAGAACGTGACGCTTCCAAATGGCAATCCGGCCACGCAGGTGACCGACCAGTTGAGCCGCAAGATCACGATTCGAGAAGCCAGTTAGCGGCCCGCATTTCGTTCGTGTGAATGGTGTCGGCGGCACAGAGCTGGTGACCACTATCAACTGGGGAACAACCAACCCGCAGGGTAAGAAGTGGTTATGGAAAGTATTCCATGATGACGAGATTTTTATCTTCAAGACTTCAGTCGGAGTTCATTCAGTTGTTACGAGCATCAACCTGCCTAACGGGCTGAGCTACCAATTTCAGTACAACTCCGACATCTTCGACCCACTCAATCCCACTAAGAGCGTTGGCTGGGGTGAGCTGTACCGTACGACCTTGCCGACGGGGGCCTTCGCGCAGTACGCCTATTCGATGGACAACCGTCACGGAAACGAGACTGATGACATCATTGAGCCGAAACATGTACTGTGGGACCATCCAAGCTCCAAGCAGCTCAC
The DNA here is from genome assembly GCA_050748205.1 of Pyrinomonadaceae bacterium. GTDB lineage: Bacteria > Acidobacteriota > Blastocatellia > Pyrinomonadales > Pyrinomonadaceae > PSRF01. Next base: position 2,206 of record JBOGOU010000154.1, read on the forward strand.
GATCACCGAGAGCTACGACGGCATCAACACACAAAACGAGTGAGTACTTCGAGGTCAGCTCGGGAAACCCTAACGGCGCGAATAAGGCTGGCCTTACCTACAAGACCGTGCTGCCCGACGGCTCCCTGGTTGAGAGAGTGTGGCACGAGAACATGCCGTACAACGGGAACGGGACCAAGAGGAACTTTTACGCCAAGACCGAGTTCATCTCGATTAGCAACGCCGCCGTCCCGCCGCAGCTCGTCAAGACTGCGATCAGGGACTACACCTACGACAAGAACGGAAATCTGATTCAACTGGCCGAATACGATTGGGTACCTTACGGCGACGTGCAAAGGATGTGGATGGCAAGCCAACTGGTGCTATTCCCGCCTCAGCGCAACTAAAGCGCGGTTAACGCCAGCAACTTTCACAATCAGACGCCGGCTGCCGATTCTGGCACCTACAGTGCCTACATCTACAACCAGACGACGGCGCCGAACCTCCGCAGTGCTGCAGCGTGGAGCGAGGTGCGCTCGAATCTGTCCGAAGCTTCGGCCTTGTCGCGTGCGGAGTTTGACTACGATGATCCTTCCGGCCGCGGCAATCTAACTGCACGGAGAAGCTGGGACTCGACCAAGGGCGTGCTGGCTCGTCCACTCTCAACGGGAACATACGTCGCCGTGTCTCACCAATACGACACGTACGGCAACCGCAGGGAGACAACGGACGCGCAGGGTGTGCGCAGTCAGATTGTATTCGGACTAATCAACGGTTTCACCGACCTCTATCCTACCGAGACGAGAGTAGCGGTCGACTATCCTGCTCTGAAGCGAACCTCGACACAGGAGTATGACTTTTGGACAGGCCTGACAACGCGAGCGACGGACGTTGACAATAATGTCTCATCAGTAACGACTTACGACGTGTTTGGCCGCCCCACATTGGTGAAGGCCGCTGAAGGTAAACCGGAGGAGACTCGGACGGCGACGGAATACTCAGATTCCGCTCGGCGCGTGATCGTCCGTGCCGATCTAATCACGTTAGGTGAGGGCAAGCTGGTCTCAATCCAGCACTATGACCAACTAGGTCGCGTTTGCTTAAGTCGTAAACTCGAAGACGCAGCCATCCAAAGTGCCACAGATGAGACTCAGGGAATCAAAGTGCAAACACGCTACCGGTTCAGCGGCACCAACTCTTACACGCTAACTTCTAATGCCTATCGCGCGGCTACCAGCGGTGCCGCCGGCAGCGAGGGAACGATGGGCTGGACGCGAACCAAGATGGACAAGGCAGGCCGAGTCGTGGAAGTGCAGACCTTTGGCGGCGCCAGTTTGCCCGACCCGTGGGGTACCAACATAACCGGCACCGGAACAGTGATCAGCGCTTACGATGCCGACTCAGTAACGGTAACCGATCAGGATCAACCGACCGGAAAGAAGCGCAAGAGCGTGACGGATGGTCTCGGGCGCTTAAAGGAGATCTCCGAAGACCCGACCGGCCTGAATTATCTTACCAGTTACAATTACGACGCCCTAGACAATCTTACGCAAGTGACTCAGAGTACTCAGCCCCAACGCTCGTTTGTTTACAGTTCGCTGAAGCGCTTGATCTCGGCAACGAATCCGGAGAGTGGCACCATCAGCTACCAGTACGATAACAACGGCAACCTGACGCAGAAAACCGATGCGCGCCCAGTCACCATTACGTACGCTTATGACGAATTGAACCGCAACACGACGGTCGATTATTCCGACACGAGCTCCATCAATCCTGACATTACTCGCATTTACGACGGCGCCACCAACGGCAAGGGCCGATTCTGGCACAACTATGCCGGCGGAAACTTCACCACAGGCAGCAACGTTGAACATACGGCTGTTGATAGTTATGACGCGCTCGGCCGCCCGCTCATCCAGCGCCAGCTTCATAAACTGAACGGTGCGTGGGGGCCAACCTATCAAACTCAGCGCGCTTACAACCGTGCCGGCGGAGTTACGTCACAAACCTATCCTTCAGGACGCACGGTGAGTTTCGCATACGATACTGCCGGGCGTCTGAATGGTTTTACCGGCAATCTTGGCGATGGCACAAACCGCACCTACTCAACCGGCATCATCTATTCGCCTCTCGGCGGCATGACGAAAGAGCAGTTTGGGACTGACACGCCTCTCTATAACAAGTCGTTCTACAACAGCCGGGGACAGTTGTCTGAGATCCGCGTTGGCACGACTTACACTGGTCCGACCGACGGAGGTTGGGAGCGTGGAGCGATCATCAATCACTACAGCAACCAGTGTTGGGGTGCGTGCAACGGCACGGACAACAACGGCAATCTGAAGAAGCAGGATGTTTTCATCCCGCACAACGACCAAATGCAACCTTTTACGGTGTGGACGCAGGAATACGACTATGACAGTTTCAATCGTCTGCAGCGTGTGCGCGAAGGCACGATGTGGCAGCAAGAGTATGTTTACGACCGCTGGGGTAATCGCACCATTCACCAGACCAACACCTGGGGGACCGGCATCAACAAGAAAGAGTTCACGATAAACACGGCCAACAACCGGTTGGGTGTTCCCGGTGGGCAAACAGGCGTGATGACCTACGACAATGCCGGCAATCTCACTACCGATACCTACACCGGAGCCGGCGATCGTGTCTATGACGCTGAGAACCGGATGACCAAAGCCTGGGGCGGAAACAACCGGTGGCAGGAATACACCTACAATGCTGACGGTCAGCGGGTGCGGCGCAAAGTCGATGGCGTGGAGACGTGGCAGGTCTATGGAATGGAAGGTGAGTTGTTGGCGGAGTACGGTGCTACCGCTGCGGCTTCACTTCCGCAGAAAGAATATGGCTATCGCAATGGGCAGTTGTTGATTACAGCCCCGGTGCCGGAGCGTGTCAATGTCGCTGCGGTCTGCAATGGGGCGACTGCGAGTGCCTCGTCTGTCTTAGGTGCACAGGTGCCGGCTCAGGCCATCAATGGTGACCACAAGGGATTAAGTTCCGCCTGGTGGACTGACGATACGAGTAGCGCCTATCCCGACTGGATCCAAGTGGACTTTGCCGGCTCAAAGACGATCAACGAGATTGATGTTTACGGCCTGCAACAGAACCCCAGCAGCCCGGTGGAGCCGACACTGACAATGACTTCTAGTGTCCTGTCTCTAAAGTTCGCTGACAAAATCTGGCAACACTTGCGAGGATCTCATCAGCAGTTTTGGTCCAAATGAACGGCTTTGGTGCTTCGTTGTGAAGGTCGATGTAGTTGCGAATGGTG
>JBOGOU010000155.1:0-2639 GCA_050748205.1 Pyrinomonadaceae bacterium
AGTTACACCTGTCCCATGCATCCCGAAGTGCGCGAGCCGAAACCGGGCTCGTGTCCAAAATGTGGCATGTCTCTGGAGCCGGTGACGGTGATCGCGCCAAAGGTGAAGCTTGAATACACGTGCCCGATGCATCCGCAGATTATTCGCGATGCGCCAGGGAACTGTCCGATCTGCGGCATGGCGCTCGAACCGCGCACCGTTACGCTGGATGAGGAAGACAATCACGAGCTAAGAGACATGAAGCGGCGCTTCTGGGTGAGCGCTGTACTCAGTCTGCCGCTGCTGGTAATCGGCATGAGTGAGTTCATCCCCGGAGCGCCGCTAGCGCGTCTGGTATCGATGTCGATGAGCACCCTGCCTTGGGTTCAGCTGGTGCTCGCCTCGCCGGTGGTGCTCTGGGGTGGGTGGCCTTTCTTTGTGCGCGGTTGGCAGTCAATTGTGAACCGCAGCCTCAATATGTTCACGCTGATCGGACTTGGTGTGGCTGTAGCTTATGTGTACAGCGTGATTGCTACTTTCCTGCCGCAAATCTTTCCGGCCTCGTTTCGTGATCACATGGGCAATGTGCCCGTCTATTTCGAAGCTGCGGCTGTCATTACAACTCTCGTTCTATTGGGCCAGGTGCTGGAACTCAAAGCCCGCAGCTCGACCAGCGCCGCCATCAAGGCGTTGCTTGGTCTGGCGCCGAAAACGGCGCGACGCATTGCAGAAGACGGCAGTGAACAGGACATACCGCTCGATCAGGTGGAGAAGGGCGATGACTTGCGGGTGCGGCCTGGCGAGAAGATTCCTGTTGATGGCGTGGTACTTGAAGGAACCAGCTCAGTCGAGGAGTCGATGGTTACCGGCGAGCCCATCCCTGTAGAAAAGCGTGCCGGTGATCGAGTGATTGGTGCCACGGTAAACGGCACGGGGTCGCTAGTGATTGAAGCTGAGAGAGTTGGTTCTGAAACTCTGCTGGCCCAGATCGTGCAGATGGTTGCCGAAGCGCAACGCAGCCGCGCACCGATTCAAAAGCTCGCCGATGTCGTCGCGAGCTACTTCGTTCCGGCCGTAATCCTGATTGCAATCATAACCTTCATCGTGTGGGCGACAATTGGGCCAGAACCGCGTATGGCTTACGCGATGATCAATGCCGTAGCGGTGCTGATCATCGCTTGTCCCTGTGCCCTGGGTTTGGCAACTCCGATGTCGATTATGGTTGCTACCGGTAAGGGCGCGCAGATTGGCGTGTTGTTTAAGAATGCCGAAGCGATCGAAGTACTCCGTGAAATAGACACTTTGGTGGTGGACAAAACTGGAACACTAACTGAAGGCAAGCCGAAGCTGATAACGGTGGCGCCGGTAGGGGGAATAAGCGAACAGGAGTTGCTGCGGCTGGCGGGAAGCATGGAGCGCGGCAGTGAACATCCGCTGGCAGCGGCGATTGTCGCCGCGGCCGAGGAGCGCGGGCTTGAACTCACGAAAACGGAGTCATTCGAGTCTATTACCGGCAAAGGTGTTAAAGGACAGATTGACGGGCACGCAGTGAGCTTGGGCAATCGCGCTTTACTCGAAGAACTCGGAATCGATCCCGGCCAACTCGCTGAGCAGGCCGAGAAGTTTCGCGCAGACGGCCAGACCGTAATGTTCGTGACAGTAGATGGCAAACCTGCGGGATTGCTCGGTGTGGCTGATCCGATCAAAGACTCTACGCCTGAGGCAATCAAACAATTGCACGAGCAAGGAATCAGAATCGTAATGCTCACCGGCGACAGTCGCACAACCGCGCAGGCGGTGGCTAATAAGCTCAACATTGACGAGATAGTTGCCGAAGTTTTGCCGAATCTGAAAGCGGAAATCATCAAGCGATTCCAGAGTGAAGGACGTAAGGTTGCGATGGCTGGTGATGGCATCAACGATGCGCCGGCGCTGGCGCAGGCTCAAGTGGGTATTGCGATGGGAACCGGAACGGACGTCGCAATGCAAAGCGCCGGCGTCACGCTCGTTAAAGGAGATTTACGCGGGATCGTCCGCGCCATCCGGCTAAGCCAGGCCACGATGGCTAACATCAAACAGAATCTCTTCTTTGCTTTCGTGTATAACGCGCTTGGTGTTCCAATCGCCGCCGGTGTTCTGTATCCCTTTATTGGACTCTTGCTGAGTCCGATGATCGCCGCCGCCGCGATGAGCTTCAGCTCCGTTTCGGTCATAGCGAACGCTCTCCGACTTCGAACGCAGGCACTCGATTAGCGTGCCTCGCGAATGCGCACACATGTAAGAACGCTTGATGAAACATCTGCTGTCGATTACGCGTTACGTTTGGAGAAAATAAACACGAGGAATTAACGAGCATGATCATGACACCTCGCCTCCGCAAATTCGCGCTCACTACCCATGTTGTTTCCTCGGTCGGCTGGCTTGGCGCTGTCGCAAGCTTCCTAGCTCTCACCCTCGTCGGCCTTACTAGCAAGGATAATCAGATGGTGCGTGCTGCCTATCTCGCGATGGAGTTGACTGCTTGGTTCGTCATCGTCCCGTTGGCCATCGCTTCGCTGCTAACCGGCCTTGTCCAGGCACTGGGTACTACATGGGGCTTGTTTCGGCATTATTGGGTCTTGGTGAAACTCCTGCTAACGATCTTCGCAACAATAGTCTTA
>JBOGOU010000156.1:0-1080 GCA_050748205.1 Pyrinomonadaceae bacterium
CACGGCATCGGCAGCAGGATTGAGTGTGGAGCCATGATTCCAAAGCTCATTTTGCTGTGGCTCGTGACGAGTGTGATGGTGGCCTGGCTGCTGGGCCGGTTTATCGAGGCGGGAAAAGGAAAGTGACAACCCAAGACCAAAAGTCGTTATGGGTCTTGGATCGCATCCTCACCCGGCTGCGGGTCTCCAAGGACAATGCTGCCCTGGCTCGGGATTGGGAACTGTGGCACTGGTACCACTGGGGCGAGGCGGAGGTGATGAGGATGCATGTGAAGGTGGCTACGAAATTAGCGAAAGGGGGGTAAAGCCCAAAACATGTCTAACTCCATGATTCCACACGACATACAGCAGAATGTAACCTTTTTACCCCTAGTACTAGTACCCCTTGGGGTGGTATTGAAAACAAAGGACTTAACCACAAGTGTGTAAATTTTACATAGTGAAAGGAGGCCCAAAAACGGTGCTGCAATGTACACATTCTAAAGGGGATGCTGGTAAGTTGTTGAAAACAAAACAACTTTAAGTCCTTTGTTTGAGAGGTCGCTCCTCCATTGTAGATATATATTAAAAAAATAAAATAGACAGAAACAGGGGGGGCGACCCCAAAAGTAAAGGACTTAAAGTCGCGTGTTTTCAATGGTTTACCAGCATCCCCCATAGAATCAGTAACTTGCAGCACCGATTTTAGGGGGTCATTCAAAGGGTTTACAGCCATTTTCCGGTGCCAAAGGTGCCAAACAAAGGACTTAGCCCACAAAAGGCAAGGAGGGACAATGGCAGCAGACGACGTGCGAGTTGGGTTTGAGCGGTGGCTGGTCTTGAGGCAGTCCAATCTACTCGTTGTAGAAAAGCAGATACCAAATAAAGCGCTCCATGAACTGCTATACGAGCTCTACTACAACGCTTACCTTACCGGCAGGAGAGATGCTGAAGCGTGTAAACCACAGGAAGGACTTTAGCCGTCGGGCGACTGGGCAACCACCAGCCGGTTCGTGAGGGTCGCTTGAAAACACATGGTAGGGGCGTTCCGGGGACACAACCAGAGGAGGCGGTCGGGGCTTTTGGAGTTGTTGTCCTTGG
>JBOGOU010000157.1:0-17261 GCA_050748205.1 Pyrinomonadaceae bacterium
GGGCAGGGGGCAGGAGGCAGGAGGCAGCGGCCGAAGCAGGAGGCAGGATTCATTAATTTGCAGGTAAGGAAGGTGGGCTTGCCCCCGCTCAAGATCCAACAGTTTCAGGCTCCAATGAAACCTTTCAGACTTGAAGCCTTTTAATTGAGTGGCTTTCAGAGTTGAGCGGGGGCAAGCCCACCTTCCTTACCTGCAAATTAATGAATCCTGTCACCTGCTCCTGCCACCTTCTCCTGCCGTCTGCCAACTGCCAACTGCCAACTGCCAACTGCCAACTGCCAACTGCCAACTGCCAACTGCTCCTGCCGTCTGCTCCTGCCGTCTGCCTCCTGCCGTCTGCCTCCTGCTTCCTGCGCCTGCTTTTTTCGTGCTAGCATCGGCACGCTTTTATACATAAGAAAGCGCGCGCTTCTGGGCCTGGCTTTACGGTTCAGTGCTCGCCGCTCAAGGCCGTGGAGGTCTTCGCTCTCTTTTGCGCGTTGCTTTTTCCTCAAGGATTCTCAGGTTCATCCTATTCGCCCTTGGGAGCGCCATTATCGGCGTGGCCGCGACGGCAGTGCGCGCGCAGCAAACTAATCCGGTCGATCGGAAAGTAACAAATCCGATGACCGACACACCTAACGTCAACCCACTGACTCAGGATCAGCCAATTCGTCCGCGACCAAGGGCAAAAGGACAGCAAGGTGAGCCCACGGACGTACTTAAAGTCGACGCGGGCACGCAAACCGGGTCCGGTCCCGAGACGGCGCGGGTCGTCGTGTATCAAGGTAACGTCGACGCACGCATTGGCATGTATCGTTTGCAGGCGGACAAGATCACTGTTTACGAAGCACTGAACAAAGTGATCGCCGAAGGAAACGTTGTCTTTGATCAGGGGGATCAGCAAAGAATCACCGGCTCGCGAGCAGATTGGAACTACAAGACCAAGACAGGGTTCTTTATTGACTCCACCGGTTTCACCAACCAAACGGACGATGGAACCAGGATTTATTTCACCGCCGACCGGGTCGATAGAATAAGTCTCGATACCATCGTCGCGACGAACGTTCAGGTCACGGCGTGCGACGAGGACGTGCCGAAATGGAGCTTTCATGCGAAACGCGCACGCATCAAGACAGGAGATCGCGCGCGCGTTTATTCACCGAGCCTGAGACTCAAAAATATCCCAATCCTCTATTCACCTTATTTTTCCGTTTCACTCAAGCGCGAACGCGCGTCGGGTTTTCTCACACCAACCTTTTCGGGATCAGGCAAAAAGGGCTTCCGCATCTCCAGCGCCTACTATCAGACGCTTGGTCGTTCGGCAGACATTACTCTCCGCAACGATATCTTCACGGGTCGCGGTATCGGCGTTGGCGCTGACGTGAGAACACGCGCCAATTCTCGCTCTTACTTCAATCTGGGCTTTTACGCCGTCAAAGATCGCATTTTTGGCGCGAAGGCGAGTGCGCAGGACCCTGACCAGGGCGGCTCCAGCTTTTATGTTGAGGGCGTGCATTACTTCCCGAACGGTTTTCTCGCCGCGGCTGACGTGAACATCACTTCGAACCTGGCCTTCCGGCAGCTCTTCGCTGACACGATTCAGCAGGCCATCTCGCCCGAAGAGCGATCGCAAGTATTCGTCAATAAAAGTCACAACGATTTCAGCTTTGACTTTCTTGCACGCACACAAGTCACTTCGCTGCCCACTTCTCGCATTCGCATTCGCCAACTCCCCAGCATCACGATCGACAAGCGAGCGTCTCCGCTGAGTTTTATCAAGAAACTGCCTGTATACTTTTCGTTCGAAGGGGGCGCCGAAGGCCTAAGCCGCAAGGAAAGTGTTGAGGACTTAACCGGTTTCAGGAACGAGGTTGGCGGTGAGCCGATTATTTCGCCATCGTTGGTGCAGCGACTCGACTTTCATCCCAGAGTTACGCTGCCGCTCACTTTTGCGGGCTTTTCAGTTACTGCAACTGCGGGCGCGCGAGCAACGTTTTATTCAAACTCGTTGGACCCGGCAGATAGATCCGTGCTCAGTCGTAACCTTACTCGAGGATACGGTGAATTTGAGTTAGACGTCCGACCTCCAGCCTTCGCTAGAGACTTCTATCACGGAAACAGTTTCTCTTTCCGGCACTTGATTGAGCCCTACGTCATTTACAGAAAGATTACTGGAATAAATGAATTCGACCGCCTGATCCGCTTCGATTACAACGATGCCATTGCCGACACAAACGAAATCGAGTTTGGTATTTCAAATCGTTTCTTCACTCGTCGTTCAACCGAAAGTGTAGGTGGCGCAGCTGCTCGGGCAATCACGGGAGAGACGACGCCACTCTCGAGCCAGCCCTACGAAGCGCTCACCATTACTGTACGTGGAAAGTATTTCTTTGATCCGCTTTTCGGCGGCGCTTTGAAGCCAGGTCAACGAAATCAGTTTTATCCTATCAACACGCTTTCCGGGTTTACCTATGGTGGTGTCCCAAGACGCTTCTCGCCGCTCAATGTGGAAACGCGATACCGGCCGAACCCCGACATCTTCGTTGACTTGCGAACCGACCTTGATACACGAGATGGCGGGCTGCGAGCGCTTTCGACTACGTTTGGCATTACTAAACCACTGATTCAGGCTTTCCAGAGTTTTTACTATACTCGCGCGATAGAGTTGGTTCCGAGCCTGGCGCAATTCGCTGACGCGCGCGGCAAGGAACCGGGTACATTGCGCGGGTCGCAGTTGAGTCCTTCAGTCTTTCTGGGTGATCGCGAGCGTGGTCTGTTTGGAGGCGCGTCCTTTTTTTTCGACTTTCAAACCCGACCTGGAAAGGGAAACACCTCGCTGATTAGCTCGACAATCACGGTGGGGTATACTTGGGATTGCTGCGCCATCACTGCGCAAAACTACACTTTCAACGTCGGTGTCAGAAAAGAGAATCGGATTGTATTCAGTTTCCGGCTCAATGGGATTGGCACTTTTGGCACCGAGCAGATAGGGCAACACTTCCGTTGAGTCCTGCGTCGTAGTCCTCGCTTCGCAGGCGGCGGCTGAGGTAGGACGAAGGGCCGAAACGATCTTTGTCGCAACAGATCGGTCAGGGAGTGGAGGTTGGGGCAATTGGCGGCAGCAGTTGGAAGCCAATAAAGTGACACTTTTTTGTGCAAAGCCCCGGAATGGCAGGTTAAACGCCCCGGGCGAATTTAAGACAACCTGCGTCAAACCTTTTTCGTTGCCCCAGACGCCGCTATTTATCTATACTGGAAACCAGGTTGACCGTGCCGAAATCTCTCGGCCTCGGGAAGGGCGATCGGCTTTATCCAAGGTCCCCTTAAACTACTTAGTTTTAGCCATGCGCCGATAGGACCTGGAACTCTCCCAGGCGATATCCCGACAAAAGAAGTCCCCAGCTATTTGTCCCTTATAGCCCCTTTACTCTCTTCCGTGATGGTTTCGGTTGTTTTGTCAGCATAAGTCCCGCTGCCTCGCAACTTTTGTACTTGAATTCTATGTTGGCAGATTTGCCGCTTCCGCGAGTATGATGCGGCAGTTTAACGGTGGAGCAGAAACCTGCAATCCCCTCGGAGAAAGCCTTGAAGTACCTCAAAATAACAATCTTCCTACTGGTTCTATTACTCATCTGTTATGGTGCGTTGCCTTTGACCTCCGCAAAGTCTGAAGGCCCTAAATCTTCCACCAAGACGCGAACGAAAAACAATCAGGCATTCTCAGCTAAATCGATGGTAGTACTCAGCCAAGACGACAAAAACTACCGTCAGGACGTAAATAAGATTCTCAAGCGCTACGATCAGTTGGAGTTAGACACGCAGGTCATTGCCGAACAGGTTCGACTCACTGGTGCGCTTTCGTTGCCGACATCTGCCGGCAGATTTGATCTGGAATTAGCGCCCTACGATATGCGGGCAGCTAACTACAGGGCCGAAGTGTCTCTGGACGGCGGCGTGGTAAGCGAGCTCGAGCCGGGATCGGTACGCACCTACAAAGGAACTGTGGTCGGGATGGCCGGGGCGCAGGTCCGCTTTACCATTGATGAGAGCACGCTGGAAGGCTTAATCATCACTCCGGCGCAACAATTTTTTATTGAACCAGCCAGGCGCTATTCAGCCTCAGCCAGCCGCGAGGATTTCCTTGTGTACAAAGCGTCAGACGTGGTTGAGACTTCGTTTGGCGAGTGTGGTGTGACGTTGGCAGAGAAAGTTGGCAAGGAAGCCGGCCGCGTCGAGACAGAAACTCTCACTGCATCTTCCGCCGGCGGAGTTGTGCCAGAAGCAGTGTTTTCGCCTCCGCGCCTGGTCGACCTCGCAACTGAAGCTGATTTCGAGTACTTCACAGCTTTCGGCAGCAGTGCGACGGCTGCCAACAACGAAATACTGAGCATAATGAACCAGGTGGAAGGAATCTATAACACCCAATTCGGACTAAGATTCAATGTTGTTTTTCAAAATGTCTGGGCAACTGCCGGCGATCCGTATTCGTCGACTGCCGCCAGTACCGTACTCGATGAATTTACAAACTTCTGGAACGCGAACCGTGGATCGGTGTCCCGAGACCTGGCCCACATGTGGACAGGCAAAGACTTTGACGGGAACACAATTGGTATTGCTTGGCGACCCGGGCTGGACTGCCCTTTCATCCCAGCCGGTTCCGGTTATGGAATCTCTCAGAGGCTCGCTCCTGCGCCGGAGAAGTTCATTCTTTCAGCGCACGAGATTGGTCATAACTTCAATGCCACACACGTCAGCACGCAACCTGGTTGTGCAAACACAATAATGGGGACCACGCTTAGTTCCAGCACAACAATGATGTTCTGCCCCACCTCCGTCAATGAAATCGACCTTCATGCAAATGCGAAAGCTGCTTGTCTTTCGCAGGTGCTGACACCTGGTTGCACTTACACGCTTTCATCAACCGGTCAATCATTCGCAACTGCCGGCGGAACTGCGAACGTTGGCGTCACAACTGTCGGATCGAACTGTAGTTGGGCGGCAACCAGCACAGTGCCTTGGATAACAATTAATTCGGGCTCCAGTGGCATTAACAGCGGCAACGTAAACTACACAGTGTCGCCCAGCACCGGCGGCTATGCCCGGTCAGGCGTGCTGAGAATTGCTGAGCAGAATTTCACCGTCAATCAGGCTGGTGACGGTTCTTGCGCGATCACTCCCATAAGTTTTGGACAGACAATTAACGGAAGTCTGAGCCCTAGCGACTGCCGGTCATCACAGGCGATAAATTCGTTTGCCGATCAGTATACTTTTTCAGGCGTGGCTGGAAGGCAAATAAGAATTGATATGAGTTCGACAGGCTCACCAGTCGTAGATACTTACCTCTATTTGATCGGGCCTGTGAATGTACCGGGTGGAACAGTGCTTACTGAGAACGACGACATCGTGCTTGGCAGCAATACTAATTCCCGCATTCCGGTAAATGGATTCTTTACGTTGCCGGCCACTGGTGCATACATCATCGAGTCCAGTTCGTTCGATGCAAACGAGACCGGCCCCTATTCAATCACCCTGAGTGATAACAGTGCTTTGAACAGCGTCTCGTTTAGCAGCGCTACCTTCACGGTGACAGAGGGCGTTGATGCAAATGGCCTGGGAATAGAAGGAATCGGCATGCGCACCATCACGGTTACTCGCGGTGGGAGCGACTTGTCGGGTGCCGCCACCGTTGACTATGCGACCTCTGAAGGCTCGGGAGACGAGCGCCGTGATTACACGAAAGCGCGCGGAACGCTCCGCTTCGCCCCGGGCGACACGAGCGAGTCGTTTGTAATCTTCGTGACCGACGACGTGTTCAAGCCCGGCGATATGGCCCGCAGCCGGAACGACTTCAACCAGTTCATAATCATCGAGAACGCAGCAGAGACAATCAACCTGACCCTGAGTAATCCAGTCGGCGCTACGCTTGGAGCGACTGCGACTGCCGTGCTCACGATTAATAATGATGACGCGACGACAGGTGCGAACCCGGTCAGACCGGCCACGTTCAACTCGCGCTTTTTCGTCCGGCAGCACTATCACGACTTCCTTGGACGCGAACCTGATCTGGCCGGACTCAACTTCTGGTCCAACAACATCGAGTCTTGTGGCGCCGACCAGCAATGTCGCGCACTCAGGCGCAGAGACACCTCAGCCGCCTTCTTCCTTTCAATTGAGTTCCAGGAGACAGGGTTCCTTGTCCACCGCGCCTCCAAAGCAGCCTTCGGAGATATCAACCCGCCGGCAGTGCCGGCTCCGGTCCGGCTCAACGAATTCCTCTCAGACACAAAGCGTATCGGTGAGGGTGTTGTGGTTGGTGTCGGAAACTGGACAACGCAGCTCGAAAACAACAAGGTCGCCTACTTCGATGAGTTTGTAATACGTCCGCAGTTTATAGCGATCTACCCGCTAACAATGACGCCGCAGTCGTTCGTCGATACACTCAATTCACGTTCAGGGGGAGTGCTTTCACCTGCGGAGGTAAGCGGTCTGGTTAGCCTGTTGCAATCTGGGCAGAGGACGCGTGGCCAGATCTTGCGAGCCGTAGCGGAAGCTCCCACGATGGTGCAAAGAGAAACCAGCCGCGCGTTTGTGTTGATGCAATACTTCGGTTACCTGCGGCGGAATCCGGACGACCTGCAAGACACGAACTTCAACGGTTTCAACTTCTGGTTGAACAAACTGGTCAACCAAGCGGGCGGCGACTACCGGGCGGCGCAGATGATTGAGGCGTTCATCGAATCAATCGAGTACATGGAGCGCTTCGGACCGTGACGATCGGCAGACAATTAGCCGCAGATCTCCGCGGATAAACGCGGATCTGACAGCCTCAACTCGACGAACACCGCTCAATTACGGAACCGCGAGCGGTAGCGAGTGGATGCCAGGACTCAACTCGACGAGCACGACTCAATTACGGAACCGCGAGCGGCAACGAGTGGATGCCAGCACTCAACTCGACGAGCACGACTCGACTACGGAACCGCGAGCGGTAGCGACCGGATGCCAGCTTCAGGTAACAATGTGCTTCAATCCCTGGGCTCGCCGCGGCACCCAATGCTAGCTCTGGGCCGACGAACAATTTGGGCCGTGCTACAGCTCAAACCCTTGGATTGAGAGGCGCACCGAGATTGAAGCCAGCATCCGGTCGCTACTGCTCGCGGTTCTGTATTGTCGCCCAAAAGCAAGAAGGCTGGATTCAATTTTGAATCCAGCCTTCGTTGCAAAGAAACTCTGTTTCGGTTTAGAACCTTTGTCCGTACTCAATGGAAAGGATAAAGGCCTTGACCATTTCCGCCTGGATGAAGTTTCCGTTGAAGTTATTCAGCTTGTCATACCAGAACTGCCAGCCATCGTAGTTGTGATCCGGTAGGTCGTCTGGATTGCGTCTCAAGTAGCCGAAGTACTGCATCAGAACAAACGCCTTGTTGAATTCCCGGTTCTGCAAGTTCTGATTCTCGGCGACGGCGCGGAGTGCGGTGGCTCGTCTCGCTGGATCCGCGGGGCCCTGGTTGAGCGCAGCTACTATCGCGTCCTTCTCGCTGGATGAAAGCACGCCCCCTACACCTCCGGCGGCGTTTAGGTCAAGCTTGTCAACAAACTGTGTGGCAGGCATGGTCGTTGGAAAAGCTGCCAGGAACGCTGGACGCTGCACAAATGCAAGAGCGTAGGCCTGTTTGTTGCCTTCTAACAACGCCTCCCAGCCTGGAAGTCCCACGACCAGCCCGTTGGAAATACTGCGCGTCTCAGGCATGAAACTCTCGCGACGCACGGGAACCGGCTTGCCGGGAAGGTCGCCAAAGGACGACTTATAAATCCGGTAGACCAGATATCCAGTCTGCTGGAATTCAATGGAAAGAAAGAAGGCCGCCGAAACGTTCTGCCTCTTGACGTCGATGCAGACTACGTCTCCGCCGCAGGAGGTAATTTCGCCATTCCAGAAGCTAAATCCACCCTGGTCAGGCATGCGGCTCAGAAAATCCACATAGTGCTGATGGACAAAGAAGTCTGAGTCATTAATGGTAATTGGGATGTTTGTCCCTGGCCGCAAACGCAGAGGCTTAACCTTGATATCACCGTAGAAAAGCTCAGAAGGCAGGCCAACGACCTCAGTCCTGAGATGCAACGTGGGCGGCGCTTGTCCCAATGCCGTAAAGCTGGTAAGCGTAATTGCCAGAATGGCGATGGCAAATCTCATTTCGATGCTCCTGACGCAAATTTTTTAGCAAGAGGGAAAGGGACAAGAGGTTCGCCTATCCATCAGTGCTTAGACGCACCAACGAGGTGTAAAGTCTAACCCGTCCCGCTGAGCGGTGTCAATCATAACTTCAGAGCTCATGTGTTGGGCCACTGAACATCAGCAAATTGTTCTGTCTAATAGGTATACTTTGATCCGGAGCCATTCTGGAGACATGTACATAGGACTGGACGGAATCCCTCTAACGTTGCTCAAAACCGGTGTCGGCCACTACACCTTCGAGCTTGCCCGGGCGCTCGCGCTGGTTGCGAAAGACTTCGATTTTGAGCTTGTTTACCCTTCGACCTTCTCGCCAATTACACTTGCGGCCAGCGAGAATCCACCGATTCCGGTCAATCTGAAGGATGTCCAAGTACCGGTGGGCCCACTCAGCCGCCATTGGTGGTCTGTAGGATTACCCCGATATGTTCGCACCAGTGGTATCGAGCTGTTCCACGGGACGAATTACGATGTGCCTTTGCGGGGGCGGTGTGCCACGGTGCTCACAGTGCATGATCTCTCCCTTCTGCTTCATCCCGAGACCCACGAGAAGCACCGCGTGAGGCGAGCGCGCCGCCGGCTAGGGCTGATGGCGCGCGCATCGAACGCGGTGATTACGCCGACGGAAGCAGTCCGTAAAGAAGTGTGCGATTACCTGGGAATCGGCTCGGAAAAGGTCTTCGCTGTTCCTGAAGCAGTCCGAGAATGCTTCCGGCCCCATAAGCACTCCGCCGGCGACGCGTTGAGGCGGCGATTTGGCATTGAAGGCGATTTCCTGCTTACCGTCGCGACCCTCGAACCGCGCAAAAATCTCGGGACTCTGATACGCGCTTTCGCAGAAGTGCTGCGCCACAATTCGGACCGAAAGCTGCAACTGGTCGTGGCAGGTAACAAAGGCTGGTTGACCGATCCGCTGTTTGCCGAGTTGGAAAAGTCAGGTGTGAAAGATCGTATTGTCCTCACCGGCTATGTGACCGATGACGACTTGCCCGCACTCTATTCCTCCTGCCTGCTGTTTCTCTATCCGTCGATCTACGAGGGCTTCGGCCTGCCACCGCTTGAGGCCATGGCATGTGGTGCGCCTGTCATCACCAGTCGCACCTCCGCTCTAATCGAAACGACAGGGGGAGCCGCTTATCTAGTTGACCCTCAAAATCACCAGGCACTCGCCCAGGCCATTCTTGAACTAACTAAAAATCAAAATGCCCGTGAGAAGCTTGTGGCCGATGGGTTGAAGCATGCGGCCAAGTTTTCATGGGAACAAACGGCGCGGAAAACGTTGGAAGTTTATGGTGAGGCGTTAGGCCGATTCCGACGGTGAGTGTGACTGTCCTATTCAATCTTCAGGCGCAGTCGCACGGTTGATGACCCTTTTGACCCGAACCATGACACCTGTTCTTGCAGCATATCGAGCTCGAGGATGTAGTCACCGCTGCGTTTAGGCGCGGTAACCAGCAGCGAGAGCTCTCTAGCTTCCCCCGGCTTGAGATCCTCAAGCAGAGGGCTGCGGCCATCGTCATTGGTCAACATCTGACCGTTGCCCTCCAGCCAGTGATTGCCAAGACTCACTTGAAAACGTGAACCGCTTCGCTCTCGGGCAAACCATGTGACTTCACTCAAATTCCTAACCTTGACACGGATATTCTGCTGCTGCCCAGCGGGCGCAGTCGCAGGCGGATCAAGCACCTCGATCCCCGCACGAAAAGAGTCGTCGGGCAATGGGGCCCGAAGGCGCGCTGGTTGATGCGCGATGTAAAGCGTGTACGGCTCGACGGCGGCCACAACCTCGCACATTGGACAACTCTCTTCAGTGCTGATCACCACTGCACCAACCGGGGGAGACACCTCGGATGGGAGCTTTGTGAGTTGCGAGAGATCGAAGCCCTTGAGTGTTGCGTACCAATATGCCTGAATGTAGCCAGGTACTCCAGTAGAATCAGTGAGGTAAATTGGTCTTTCTCTTCTGAGCAAAGCTGGTTCGAAGATTTTCTCACGGTATTGAGCGTCGAACAGGTGCAAGCGACGCGGTGACCGCGCGCTGGAATGGTATTGCCATTGAAAGATCGCGCCCTGCAGGACGGTCAAGACTACCAGCACGACCAACGCCACCTGGCGAGTGCGTCCTTCGTTGCTGAGAAGCCACTCGAGAGCGGGAATGGCGAGCACTAGCAAGAACACCGGTAGTGCCGCGAGGCGCAGCATGTGGAACGATTCCTTAGTCAGGGAGGCCGGCACAATCGAGACGGCGAGGCCATATAAAATGAAACGCCACCAGGCATCGTGCCGTTTGCGAAGGAGCACGACGTATAACCCAGCGATCGCGAGCAGAGCTGTCGCTGCCAGAATAGGTTGCGAGCCAGGGATGTGAATGATCTCGCTTACCTTCGAGTGTTCCGAGATGAATAGTCTCCAAGGGTTGAGATTGGCGGCGCAGCGCTTGGTAAACTCCCAGGCAATTTGGCTATAAGTGCTATCCGCTGCGATGTAAGTGATGTATTGGAAGCGTCCCGTCAGCGCGCCAGGGTTGCGCCTTTGAAAGAGCAGAGCAGGAATCAGCGTCAGCACATATCCGGTCCACGTCAGCAGGATGGAACGGAGCCGCAAACGTGTGACGAAGAGAGCTAAACCGGCTGCCAGCAAGGGAGAGAGCAATCTTCCAATCGAGTAGGTGTAGGCCAGCAGAGCAAGAGCCGCTATCAATCCCAGAATGTCTACCGCCGACCAGGTCTTTTTCTCCGACACCCTATACACGCAGAGCAGGAAGCACGTGACTGCGAGCGGGTACATTGCGACCTCCAGGGCGACGCGGCTCATCTCAAACAGCCACGGCGTCAGCAGGGCCATCAACGCGATGATCAGTCCGATCTCTTGCCGCTTTGAGACGCGATAAGACAGCACTCCGAGGCCGAACGCAGTTAGGACACCGAGAAGCGCACTGAAGATCCGCGCGACCAGAATGCTGGGGCCTGTTAGACGGAAGATTCCCGCTAGCAGGTAGACGTAAACGGGGTTCTTGTGCTCGCTGAAAGCGCGAAAGAATAGTGGCCAGGGAATACCGAATTCGTCCCGGCCGGATTGAGAGATGGCGTAAGCGTTAAAGGCGACCGACGACTCGTCAATGAAAAAGCCCTTTGGATTATTCGTTACATCGACGCAGTAGAGTAAGGCTGAAACTATAATTAGGGCCACGAGCGCGCGGCGCCATGCAGGCCGGCGCAAAATACTATGGTCGTAGCTTAACCTTATCATCCTGCCATTAGTATCTTAACCTTAGTCTCAGAACGCCCCAGATCGCTTCCAGGATCACGCGCCAGTCCATTTTCGAGTTGCCGCTTTTTCGCTCAACAAAGATGATTGGGACCTCGCCCATCCTGAAGCCCTTCCGGTAAGCCTTGTACTTCATCTCCACCAGAAACACATACCCACTGGAGAAGAAGTCTTCAAAGCCAACCGCTTCAAGTGCTTCGCGCCGCCAGCAGTTGTAACCACTGGTGGCATCGGTCACAGGAATTCCAGTCACAAACCTAACGTAGTTCGTGGCAGTCTTACTCAGGATCAATCGCTTGAGGTCCCAGTTCACCACGCTTATGCCATTAAGGTAACGCGAGCCGACGACGAGATCATGATTCTTGATTTCTTCGAAGAAGCGTGGCAGGTAGCTTGGATCATGCGACAGGTCGGCATCCATTTGCAGGATGTACTCGTAGTCTTTCTGTAAGACTTGCTTGAAGCCTTCGACGTAAGCGGTTCCCAGTCCTTCTTTCTTCTCCCGGTGAAGCACAAAAACCTGGCCGGGATTTTTCCGGCTCAACTCATCTGCCAGCGCTCCAGTGCCGTCAGGGGAATTGTCGTCTACTATCAGGACGTGTAAGCCCCCAGAGAACTGCTGAATCTTTTCGACGAGTTGTTCCAGATTCGCCCGCTCATTATAGGTCGGGACCACGACGATAGCTCGCATTCAAGAGTACCATTCCTCGTAAGCGGTTGAAGTAGGCGAGCCTCTCACTCGTGCTCGCGGTACAGATAAATCGAACCGCCGAAAACAGCTTCAGGCTGCCGGTGACGATAGGCGTCGAAGCAATTGACTCTCTGCTGATCGGAAATAGGACCGGCGTCACCATAGCGCTCCGGAACCGTGGAGCCGTTCAGGAGACTGGCCCCGATGGCAGTGTAGCGCGTCTGCGGCACGTCCCTCGGAGAAGGTGCGATCAAGTCTACGTTCTCGACGCCGTAAAAGGGGAGTGTCAATCCACCGAGGAGCGCAGAGCGCACTCGCGTCTCACCGCGGGCACGCAGGTAAGCTGCCAAACCTTTCACGTCGTCGCCCCACTCGACATTCGAGTCGGAGAGATACCACCAGTGCGGCCGCCCCGACGCCAGCTGGTTCATATAGGACATATAGTGCGGATAGGAGCGGGTAGCCTCAAAGGCGGTCCAGGCCAGTAACGCGATGGTCACCACTAAACCCACCAGCCTTGCGTTGCCATTAGCGCGCAGCACACGATCGAGCAATGTGCCGACGAGGATGAACAGGAGAGCATAGGCCGGAAAATAGTAACGAACACCGATGTTGATCGGACTCATCATGACGAACGCTGTGTAGATCGCGAACGGCACCAGTAATATCAGAAACCGCGAATCGCGCTTGCGGATAAACCGTTGTGTGGCCCAGACAATCGAAACAGTAGAGAGGAATAGAAAGGGCAGCGTAGTTTTCAACGCGAAGGCGAGTGGGAAGTAGTACCACCAACCCTTTTTACTGTACATCCCCAGAAGTCCTGCAGCGTGTCCCTCACTACTGTGCCAGAGTTGCCAGTAGGCCCCGAGCACGTAGTCGGTGGGCAGGATATAAGAGAGAGCGCGCACGCTCTCTTCAACTACAACTGGGTGCGCGGGGAACGACCATGCAATCCAGCCCAAGTCTAAATCCGAAAGCGGCCGACTCTGGAAATAGTACGCTGCGTGGATGAATAGCATAGTGACGCAAACGACAACGGCCGCGTGCAAGATCAGCACTCGCTTTTGCTCCGTGTTTCTCCGTGAGCGCCACATGAGCGCAACCAGAACCACGGTCAGCACCGGAGCGATGATGAGCATCGAAAACTTGCTTAAGAGCGCCACTCCGCAAGCCGCTCCCAGCCAAATCGCGCGTCTCCATGTGTGCTCGCGAAGGTAACGATGGAGCGCGAAGCAGGCGAACAAAAAGCCAAACGCCGCCGGCACGTCCGTCTGCACGACGCGCCCGTGCGCGAGTGCGGTGGGCTCTAAGCTGTAAAGCGCAACGGCGAGCACCGCGGCGCGCGCGCCAAAAAGTTCGCGCGCGAAGACGAAAATCAATACCCCGAGCGCGGCGCTCAGCGCGATCATCGGCACACGCGACCAGAACGAGATCAATTCGAAGTCTGCTCGGTTGTCTTGCCAAAAACGGCTCTCGAAGGCGTACTCTGACTCAGGTGAGTAGGGTTGTGCGCTAATCTCACGGGGCTGAAGTTCGACAGGCTGGATGAAAAGCAATGGCAGAGCGGCCAGAATTTTCGAGAACGGCGGATGATCGTGAACGAGTTGGAAGTTGCCGGCGGCGAGATGGTAGTATGCCGCGGGAATCATTACAGTTTCGTCCAAGGTGATGCCTTTACGCGTGATCACAGCAAGCATGTTGAGAGACATTGCGCCGACGAAAAGCGCGCACAGAAGCTCTGCGGCGTGCCCCCGTGCCCATTGCCATGCGTAGATCACCGCGCGTCGCGGCTCGAAGACGATTGCCGTCGCTGCCGTTTGATCCTGACTAAATGACTGGTTCATCTTTAAGGCTCAGCCAGAACCTCAAGCTCGACACACTGGCCGCAATTTTTGTTACACTTGCCCCACTCGCTTACTTCCACGCCGCTGTACGAGGGACTATTTCACTCGCCTCAGAAGACGGCATCCTCTTCAATGTCCCGCTGCGCGTTGCAGCCGCAAACATCCTGCGTGATGGGCACCTACCGCTCTGGAATCCGTACATTTTCAGCGGCATGCCCCTTCATGCGTCAGCGCAGGGCGGGTTGCTCTTTCCGCTCAATTGGTTCTATCTCTTTTTCGATGCGCCGACAGCCACCAGCCTGATGGCGCTGTCAACCTACATGCTTGCCGCTCTCGGCGCGTACCTCTACGCGCTGCGATCCGGATCGTCCGTTTCAGGCGCAGTTGTTACCAGTCTCATCTGGCAGTGGTGCGGGTTCCTGGTCGGACAGTTCAGCCACGTCAATATCGTGCAGACCGCAGCGCTCTTGCCGTGGCTGCTCTGGGCCGTAGACGGCTATGGAGTCCGTGGCGACCGGAAGTGGGGGCTTGTCCTTGCCGCCGTGGTGATGCTCCAGGCTTTCACCGGGCACCAGCAGACCCTCGTTTATTCTCTGCTCCTCGCTGCTGCCTACGCGGTAGTGATGTGGCGCGCGGCGAGGCCAGTGCGTAACTGGTATCTCTGGTCGCTCGTGCTGCTTGCCGTCGGTATGTTGCTTGCGGCTGTGCAAATCTTACCGACCTACGAGTTGATGCGCAACAGCCTGCGCTCCCGCGCCTCCTTCGACTTCTTTACTGCGTTCTCCCTCCCCCCCAAGTTCCTGCTGACGTTCTTCGCGCCCTACTTGATGGGCGGAGGCGACGGGCGACTGTTTCGTGTGACCTATTTCGGTGCGCCCTTTTACGGCGAGTTCATCGGTTATGTCGGCCTGGGAGCGCTAATGCTCGCCACACTCGCAATCGTGCTCAAGCGCGACGCGCGGACAAAGTTCTGGGCGGCGGTCATGATAATCGCGTTCGTGCTTGCGCTTGGACACTACTGGCCGCTCAAACTTTACGGAATCATCTACTACCTGCCCATTCTCAACCTCTTCCGTGTCCCGGCGCGGCACATGATGGAAGTTGACCTGGCTCTCGCCGTGCTCGCGGGCCGGGGGCTAACGGCCCTGGCCGCTGCGACTGATCGGAAGCGCTCAACGCGGTTGGCGCTCGCCATCGGCTCCATGATCTTTCTGCTCACCTGCCTGGTAGTGACTTTGGCCCGCCCTGCGGCATTTCGTCTCGCGCGCGAGGCGCCCATAACACTCTTGCGCGCGCCCGAGTTATTTCTACCGCTGGTCTTTGCGGCGCTGAGTGCGTGGGCCTTATGGCGTTACGCGCGTGCACGAAGCGCTGCAGTGCTGTGTCTGCTTATGGCCGTCATCGCCCTCGATCTTTGCGTGTGGGGTCAATCGAGCGGGTGGCGCGTCGCAAGCCCGGCGCCAGACTCACAGTTCTGGGATGAGCCCCCACCACTCAAACATTTGCCGCGCCGTAAGGAGCGCGATGCGGCTCCCTACCGTATCCTGACCACTCCCCACGGCTTCAACCCGAACGAGCAAGTCATTGGTCCAATGACTTCGCATTCGACTGACTGGGTGCTGTGGCTGCAACCAGACCTCTACATGATGCACGGCGTCGAGAACGCCGCTGGCTACGATGGCTTCGGGCTGGCGCGCTACAGCCGGCTCGCCGGAGACATGACAGTGTGGGGTGAGCTCCCAGACCCAGACCGCACGCTCCGAGGCGAGGGACGCGAGCTTGACCTTTTAAATGTGCGGTACCTGTTGGCTATGACGGCGCGGCAAGCGAATGGACAGGAATCGCCACGCCCCGTCAAGTCGGACTCAACTGCGGTGGAGAATATAGCCGGACATTTATTCGCGGCTGAAGACTTAAACGCTCCGCTTCTTGACAAGGGCGGGCACTTCTCCTTCAACGTGCCACCAACCGAAATGAATAGCCTCGGCCTCCTTACCAATCTTTCATGGTCAGTTGACGTTCCGGATGGGACTCCTGTGGGCCACGTGCGCCTCCGCGAGGAGAATGGGCACACTTTCGACTTCGATCTGCTGGCGGGCGTTCACACGTCTGAGTGGGCCTACGATCGCGCCGATATACGCAGGAGTATTCGCCATAAACGCGCACCCATCGGGATGAGCTACACCGTCGAGGACGCCCAAGGAAAATACGAAGCCCATAGTTACGTGGCGATGTTGGCGCTTCCTGAAAAAGTGGTTATCACCAGCGGCGAAATTTCGGTCGCCGCGCCCACAAAGCAGGCGCCCGACCTCGGCCTAAAGGTGTTGCGCGTAACGCTGGAGAGTTCGCAGCCAGACAGAGCGGTTGCGTTACGGCGGGAGTGGTTGGAGAAAGCACAAGCTTCATCGGAGCGGACGAGGTCGCAACAAACGGAGGAAACTAATGAACATTGGCGGCCACTTGTTGGCGTAGGAGACGTCGCGATTTTCGAGAATACGCGCATGCTGCCGCGGGCGTGGCTCGCGACTGATGAACTCGTGGCGACGGAGCAAGATCAGATTGATGTTATCCGCTCAGGCAAGCTGCCAAACGGCCAACTCTGGGATCCTCTCCACACAGCACTCGTCGAAGCACCCACCGGGAGCAACTTCGACGGTGACGCGACGCCCGACAGCGCGGAAGTTACGCTACATGAACCCAACCGCGTCATGGTGAAAACAACATCCGAGGTACCCGCCATCCTTGTCCTTAGCGAGAATGATTATCCTGGGTGGCGCGCTTACATCGACGGTCGCGTTGTTAAAACGCTGCGGGTCAATTACAACCTGCGCGGTGTCGCGCTTCCTGCCGGCAATCACGTGGTGAGCTTTGTTTATTTCCCGAAGTCGGTTCTGATTGGCCTGTTGACCTCGCTGTTCGCTGCATCGGGACTTATGTTCTGGTATTTCCGACTATGGCAGCAAGTGCGCTTGCTTTTTACGCACGGTAGAGGGGAGAGGATTTGAATGTCGCAGAGCTTATTCGCCGAACCGCGTCTCGTGACGAGCACTGACGATTGCCTCTTCTATCACACTCTGGATGTGCCCGGTTACGGGACCATCCCCGGCTTCTGGGACATCCGCGGCAACGAGTCCGAGTATCTCGGCGGCGTCGACTTTACCGGCACGCGCGTGCTTGAGATCGGGCCGGCGAGCGGGCAGCTCTCATTCTTCATGGAGCGCGCTGGTGCTGAGGTGGTCTCGGC
>JBOGOU010000158.1:0-2394 GCA_050748205.1 Pyrinomonadaceae bacterium
GATTTCCGCAGTGTTGATAAAAGCGCTTTCGGTAGTTGTCCGCGATCACGGACAACTATGATGATTCATTTTCCATTTGTGATTTGATGTTTAACATTCGTCAGTTTGACTAATGACCACTGATCAAAGCTGAGGTGCAGGATTGGCTAAGCGTAAACTACTCGATAACAGAGAATTGACTGCTGTGCTGGAGGACCCTGCCAGCGCGACTCGTCGCCTGCTTTCAGCTTGGGCCGACATTCCTTTGCTGCTGATGCTGGACATCGATTGGGACCGTGGTCCCCTGGTCATTATTGGATTGGCCGACTATATGATGTGGCCACTCTTACCGCCGGGCACACTGCTGCAACTTGATACCAAGAGACGCACCATCAGTGCCGGCGCCTGGTCGGAGTTCCAGCGCCCCGTGTACCTGATCGAGTACAAGAACAAATTTTATTGTTGCCATGCTCAGCGCAAGGGTCCGACGCTCCTATTAATCTCTCATGCAGAGTCGCCCTCGCCGCCCACCACGTCGATTCCGTTTAAGGACGCAAGAGTGCGTGGTCAGCTGACGCCAATCTTTCGTCCACTCGCGACACGAGGCAGTGCAGCGGGACGAACTGGACACCAGCGTCGCAAGGGATGATGCCCTGGAGCGCGGGCATCTTGCCCGCACTTGGAAGAAATCACTCAAGTCTGAAAGTCTTGCAGGTTTGGACTTTTTTTTTTACCATTGAGACTCTCTGACTTGAGTCTCTTCCTTTGAGTTGATTGGATTTCAGAGTTGAGCGGGGGCAAGCCCGCCTTCCTGACTGTGAGACTTTTGGACTTGAGTGATTTCTTGTGATGTGAATGCTGTTCCAACTTGAGGCGGGGACAGGGTCCACCTTCCTAAACTGTGAGACTCTTAGACTTGAATAGGCTTCCTGTCTCGTCGGTATGGTTTCGAGCCGTGGAGTTCTTCCAATTTTCGCCAGGTTTTGACTTTTGTTAATGAACCTGGCGGCGCAAATCCGAGCCGCTCTGCCTTAATCGCCAATCCCGCGTAACTGAGCGTCGTTCTCGTTTCATGTTTTAAGCGCACCAGCGTCTTTGGCAGGCATTGATTCCTTCGGATTCCCATTTTCTCCATATATTGAATGAAATCACGATCGGGAAACAGGAGTTCTGAAGCGAAAATCTCCGCTCCTACTTCGAGCGCCTTGTTCACATTTGATTGATCACAATATGAGACTCCTAAATCCCGGTCTCTAAGGAAATGCTTCAATTCATGGGCCATTGTAAAAGCCAATGGATCTTGGGGCAGGCTTTTGGCCAGCATAACCGTTGTTCCGAGATCGTCGCTGATAAATGCTCCGCGCAGGTTCTTCAATCTGTAAGGCCACAGATCAATTACGATACCGTTCTTCGAGTAGATACTTCTGAGATCACTGGGGAGAACTCTTGGTGAGTTTAAGCCGTTTTCGGCCCTCACCTGTCGAGCCAGTCGCTTGAGATCTTCGTAATAAGCTTTACTGTTCACTTGTGTTTTCGCACCTTGCGGCCTGGTTTGGGCCGGCTTTTACCCTGGTAGATGCTGCGGGCCCTGCGAAACTCTGCATACTTCCTTAGTTCTTCCAGGTCAGCAGGGTGTAACTGTCGCGCTGTGCGCAGGAGAGCTACAAGGTTGTCGTCTTCGACATCAGTGAGATCTGACGGCAAGAACTGCATCATCGACACGCCGAAAAAACGCGCGAGTCTCTCCAGGTCCTGGAGGCTGGGGCGATACATACCAGTTTCCCAACGAGAGATCGTATTAGGGGCGACCTTGAGCTGTATTGCCAAGGATTCCTGGGAGAGTCCTTCGCCGTTGTTGTAGTTAGTGCGCAAGTCCTTGATTTGGTGCGCGACGTGGTCGAGAAGTTCCATCGTAACTTTTTGTGGTTTCCTTTTGTGGGAACCCATTCCACCTTTTTAGTTGACACGAATTTCGCGTGGCAGTATTATACGCAATCAGGAAGAGATTTCAACGTGATAGTGGATTAGCCAACAAAAGAAATTAGCCGCGGATTTTCGCGGATGAACGCGGATCAGAAAAGGACACCAGAGAAATTGAAGGATGTTTATTAAAGCCGGCAATAAGAAATGGCCACAGACAATAAGAAGTGGCCACAAGATTTCACGGATGAACGCGGATCAGAAAAGGACACAAGAGAGATCGATGGATGAAAATCACTCAGGTCTGAAAACCTCACAGGTCAGGAAGTGTGAGATTCTCTGACTTGGATCTTTTCTTTTGAGGTGAATGGCTGAGTGAGTTGAGCGGGGGCGCGCTTCGCTTTGCCCCCTTCCCAACTTGTAAGGGTTTAACACACAAGACTCTCTGACGTTGAATCCCTGTTCCCCGGTTCCCCGTTTTATTATGGCAGCGCT
>JBOGOU010000159.1:0-3277 GCA_050748205.1 Pyrinomonadaceae bacterium
AGCGCTGCCATAATAAAACGGGGAACCGGGGAACAGGGATTCAACGTCAGAGAGTCTTGTGTGTTAAACCCTTACAAGTTGGGAAGGGGGCAAAGCGAAGCGCGCCCCCGCTCAACTCACTCAGCCAGTCACCTCAAAAGAACAGATCCAAGTCAGAGAATCTCACACGTCCTGACCTGTGAGGTTTTCAGACCTGAGTGATTTTCTTTGAGTTAATTGGCTGACAGAGTTGAGACCCAAGAACAAAGGACAAAGAACAAAAAATAAATGTCTATGTCGACTGCTTCAGCGATTGAGGAATGCCCATCGGCTCATCAGGCTGGCGAGACATGTGATCTCTCGCGACGCTCGTGGGAAGAGGAGGTGGTGGAGGATTTGCTACCAAAACTTCCAGCGCCGCATCAATAACCTCATTGATGCGGGAAATGAAAACTATCTGCAACTCCTTCCGTACATCGTCGGGTATCTCTTCAACGTCAGCTTCGTTGCGCAAGGGAAGAATAATGCGACGAATGCCGGCGCGGTGCGCGGCCAGTACCTTCTCCTTGATTCCTCCCACAGGAAACACCAGACCCGATAGTGTTATTTCTCCCGTCATCGCCGTGTCCGGACTCACCCGACGTCCGGTGTAGAGTGAGGCGAGCGCTGCGGTTATAGCCACCCCTGCACTGGGCCCGTCTTTGGGAATAGCGCCCGCAGGAACATGAAGGTGAACGCCGTAGTCCTGAAACATCTCGGGGTTGATGCCAAACTCGGCTGCGTGTGACCAGAGATACGACTGCGCCGCTCGCGCAGACTCCTGCATCACCTCACCGAGTTGTCCCGTAATCGTCAAACCCTTTCCACCCGGCAGCAGTGTGGCTTCGATGAAGAGAACTTCGCCACCCATCTCGGTCCAGGCCATCCCGGTTGCCACTCCCGCGGGCAACTCTTTGCGCGCTTGCTCCGGATAAAATCTCGGCGCACCTAAATACTCATGCACGTCATCCGCGGTGACGCGTACTTTTTCGGCCTGACCCTGCGCGATTTTCAAAGCTACTTTCCGCGCGATGCTGCCAATGCTCCGTTCCAGCTGGCGCACACCCGCTTCCCGCGTGTAGCGAGCGGCAATCAGCGCAACGGCGTCATCCTCAATCTCCAACTGCTCGGGTTTCAGCCCGTTCTCCTGTATCTGCCGCGGAATCAGATACCTGCGCGCAATTTGCAGCTTCTCCGGATCGCTGTAGCCGGCGAGATTGATAACTTCCATGCGATCTCGCAGCGGCGCTGGAATCGGGCCCATCTGGTTGGCAGTGGCGATGAAGAAGACTCTTGAGAGATCGAAAGGCAGATCGAGATAATGATCGCGGAACGTGTTGTTCTGTTGCGGATCGAGTATCTCCAGTAGAGCCGACGACGGATCGCCACGGTAGTCGTTGCCCAGCTTGTCGATTTCATCCAGCATCAAGACCGGATTGTTCACGCCGGCACGCCTTAGCGATTGGACTATCCGTCCTGGCATCGATCCGATATACGTGCGGCGATGGCCGCGCAACTCTGCCTCATCTCGCATGCCACCCAGCGACAAGCGCTCAAATTGTCGTCCCAGCGCGCGCGCGATTGAGCGGCCCAAAGAGGTCTTGCCGACTCCGGGTGGGCCAACGAAACAGAGAATCGGACTCTTTGTGTCAGGCCGCAGCTTGATCACAGCAAGAAACTCGAGGATGCGCTCTTTCACGTCCTCGAGCCCGTAATGGTCTTCGTCGAGAATCCTTCGCGCTTCATTGAGATCGAGCTTGTCCTCAGACGACTTCTTCCACGGCAGCTCAAGAATGTAGTCGAGGTAGGTGCGGATAACATGGTAGTCGGGCGCAGCGGGCGGCAGTTTCTCCAGGCGCCTCAATTCACGCTCAGCTTCCTTGCGAACCTCGTCCGGCAAGTCGGCCTTATCCAGTTGTTCGCGCAGCATCTGCGCTTCAGCCGCCTCCCCGCTCTCATCCTCTCCCAGTTCTTTTTGGATGGCCTTCATCTGCTGGCGCAAAACATAATCTCGTTGCGCCTTGTCCATCTCAGATTGCGCTTCGGAAGTGATCTTCGAACGCAACTGGATGATCTCCAACTCGCGTGAAAGATAGGTATGGGCCAGCCGCAGAAGCTCGTCGGCGGTTTCGGCTTCGAGCATTTTCTGCTCTTGCTCGACGCCAAGATTTAGAATCGACCCGAGGAAGTAGGCAAGACGAACCGGTTCAACTGAGCCAAGCATTGCCACACGCACTTCCGGAGGAATACCCGGCAAAAGCGCCAGCGCCTGCTGAATCATTGCCTGCACATTGCGCCTGGTAGCTTCGACTTCTTCCGGATCGATGACTTTCAGTTCAGGAAGGATTTGAACGACAGCACGAAGATAGGGCTCTTCCTGCTTCCACTCGAGCACCTTTATCCGTTCCGTGCCTTGCGCGATGATGTGCATCGTGTCATCAAGCCGCTCCATTCGCTTGATCATCACGAGCGTTCCTACCGTATACAAATCGGCGGGCCTGGCATCCTCGCTGGCACCGCAATCAGGCCGAACGGTGATACAGGCAAGTAACTTCTCCTCGGTGGTCAGGGCCGCCTCCACGGCCGCGACTGAACGCGGGCGGCCTACAGCGAGAGGCACTACCGTCTCAGGAAAAAGAGTTGTGTTTTGAAGTGCCAGGACGGCGAGTTCGAAAGGCTGGGCCGTTGGTTGGGGAGAAGGGGTTTGCTCCCCGGTCTGTTTTGCCTCCCCCGGTGCCTCGGGTTTGTTACCGCTCTGCGCTTTTTCCTTACGCTCTGCCATTCTCAGTCGACCTTAATTCCGCAAATGCTCACTTGCAGCGCATGTTGATAATCAGAAAGCCGTCGTGGTATTCGTGGGTCACGGACTCTCCGTCGATGGAACAGGGAAAATCAACTCGCTTTTCAAAGCGGCTATAGGTGATTTCCATTTGCTGGTAGGTGTAACCTTCCCGGTAGAAAGTGTCGCGGCGGCAACCTCTAACTATCAGGCAGAAGTCGTCGAGGAGAATCTCGAGATCGTTAATGGAGACACCCGCCAGATCCACCTTAACGATCCAGCCGTCGCAGCCGTGGTAAACGTCCGCCGCTGGATTCCAGAGTCGGCCCGACGGGCGCACTTGGTTACCAATGGCCATCGAAGAAATCCCTCGAGCTGGGTTTGGCATGGCTACAGGATAACGGGTTGGCTTTAAAAGGGCAAAGAACTAGAGGCGGATTGACGCGGATTGGAATTGAACCGCCAAGACGCCAAGAACAC
>JBOGOU010000160.1:0-21148 GCA_050748205.1 Pyrinomonadaceae bacterium
GCTCCGTAAGAGATCAGGCCCAGCTCGGCAAAAAATACGAACACGTTCTTTCCATCGCTGACGGGGCTTGGTGACGCTGAATCGTTGGCCTTGTAAATGGGCATGTGGCGCGCGCGTACAATGTCGCGCCGCCACAAAACCTTCCCTGTTTTGCGATTTAGGCAGAGTGTAATCAGTTTTTCGCCTTCGCTTGCTGTCAGAAAAATGCGGTCGAGAGTGACGACTGGCGAAGAGCGGGCGAAGGGTACTGATGTTTTCCAAACGAGGTTTTTCGTCGGGCCGAAATCGGCAGGCACGGCGAAACCCTCTGCGACGCCGGACCCGTTTGGCCCCCGGAATCGCAGCCATTCATCACCAGCTATTCCGGCCAATAATTTGGAAGCTTTCTCAGTCTTCTGTGCATATCCAGGCCAGTCAGCTACGACGAATATCGCACTCGCCACAATAACGATTGAGACAAACCTTTTCAGCTTCATAGTCTGAATCCTCACTAGTTAATAGAATGCTACCAGTCGACGAGTGAGCAAGGGCACGGCCGCTCTAGGGTTATAGCCTTTGTTCCAATTCTGTACGGGATCGTCAGTATAGAGGAAAACTGGCCGATTTTATCCCTGCTCTGGATGTGCAGGCTACAACCGTTCGAAGCCTTTCCATTTCCTTAAGCCACGAAATAGTATGATTCCAACTCAGAATGCTTTGGGACACCAAGTCTAAAGCATTTGCAGGATCCCGCCATTTCCTCCGCGCGTCCCGAAACGGTAGTCCGTTCCCACCGAATCGCATGAGAGTAGAGAGCGCTGACCGCGGTCACTTGATCCATCCAAGGATTAAAGCCATATACTTTGGTGGTTAAAAGGGTTCGCGTTCGTGATAGCTGGCGATAGACAGTCAGCGGGCAGAAGATTAAGCAACACCGATGCCGCGTGACGCTCTGTGCCAACAATGATGTACACCGTTGGGTGTCTCATCATTGTGTTGTCTCATCATTGTTGATACAGAGGGTTCCTTGAATGTAGAGAGAGCTTCCATTAAAGCTAGTTGTAGAATAGCAAAGCTCAATGGCCCGACGCATTAGCCGCATGCAACTGTTGGCGGATTAATCGCGCCAGCGAACCTTGTGGGACCTTGAAGGACATTTCTGGGTCCGCTTTAATACGGCAGGCAGAAATACTGTAGGCAGAATTCAGACCCGGGGGACTAGTTAATACTTATATGGGACGGTTCTCATTCACTACGATCAGCCGCGTTATAGTAAGCAGAGACAAGCGTTCAACTGCAATTCTCTTGTTAGGGATGGTCCTTCTGGCTCTTCTTATCCGTCTGATCATGTCCAGGGATGAACCTTTGCAACAAGATGGGATTTACTATGCAATATTAGGGAAGCAGCTTATCACAGGGAATTTTGTGAAAGGTCTCAGTGCCTACTGGCCGCCTCTCTACCCGGGATTGATAGGGGTATTCTCCCTTGCTTTTCGCGATCTAGAGGTAGCGGGGAGACTGGTTTCTCTAGTCATGGGAAGTCTTCTTGTTATTCCCGTCTATTTTCTTTCTCTGGATCTGTATGAAAAAAAATCCGCATTTTGGGCAGCCTTACTTGTTGCTATTTGCCCGGATTTGATTTCGATTTCAACGCAGCTACAGGTGGAGCCAACGTACATTCTGTTTTTCATAACCGCTATTTACCTCGGTCTGAGCGCCCTGGAGGAGAGGCCCGGAAGGTATTTCCCAGCAGGCCTTGCGTTTGGAGCATGCTACTTACTGAAACCCGAAGCAATAGCTTACGTAGGATTGATGCTGGTACTGATATACGTCACCCGACCTTTTAAAAAGATTCCATTTTCCCGAGTTACACTCAAGGCCCTCGGTTTTGTTTTAGGGTTCACTTTGCTGGCAGCTCCGTATCTGCTGTACATCCATCACACAACACATCGTTGGATTATCAGTGAGAAACTGGCGCATTTATCGCCACCTGACGGCCAAGCTCATTCGTGGCGGAAGTTAGATGAAAACAAGCAAGGAACAATGGCAGACAAGTTCTGGGGAGGAAGGGATGATGTCTTCGAGTCTTCGAAAAAAGGATTTAACGTTAAATTGAGTTACCTTGACTTCATTAAGAACATGGCTCGCGGCTTGGTGCCCGTCACAACAAAGACTGTTCAGCTGTTGCCAAAACTCTTACTTGTATTTTTGCTCTTAGGTCTATTCAGCCGACGCTGGTCCCGAGAGCGCACATTTAAGGAGCTCTTTATTATACTTTTCTTCGTCTCAACGTTGCTCGGCTACGCGTTCATACCTCGACACAGATATTTACTACCCTTGCTTCCATTGCTGCTTTGCTGGGTCGCCAAGGGCATCGTTGAGTTTGAAGAAAGGTTCGGGAAAGCTGTCAAAACTTTTGGGAAGATGGAGTTTGTAACAAGCAACGCTCGATGGGTCGCAAGAGCAGTCATAACTGCTATTCTGTTGGTCACTACGTTACGGCCACTTTTTGCTCAGGCCAGACATAGCGGAAGAGGTCTATATCTGGAACAGAAACGAGTGGGCGTCTGGATAAAAGAGAACAGCACAACGCCGCCTTTAATACTGGCGACAAAGAATTGGCCTACCTTTTATGCTGGAGGTACGCATCTCTTTACTCCAAGTGAACCCTACGCGGTCATCATCGAGTATGCGAGGCGCAACAAGGTTGATTTTTTAGTCGTTGAGGAAGGGGTGATTGCAACCACGCCCGACTTGAGGTTTCTGCTTAACGAAGTCAACACCAATGACCTTAACCTCAGGTTCGTACAGGATCAGCTTCCAGGTTATAAGATCCTCGTTTATAAATTGGTTGATTAAGTCTGAGACGACAAAGTTCTGTTTATCCTAGACCATCTCCATCACGATCGAGCCGCACCGGGCGATGAATAATCGCTTAATCATTGTTAATCATGCTTGCTATAACCGAGATAATGACGCGCCAGTGGTGACAAGAACAAGAGCCCGCGCGATGGTAAGCGCTGCCGCTTCGCAGCCGCTCACCGGGCGGCTTGTGGCGGTCGGCGAGAGCCGCCCGAAGCGACGGTGAATTGGCCGGCCAGGAAGCGGGGTTCAGAGATTGCTCACGATTTTGGTAGACTCTGGGCGGTTGACCTAACGATATCCTCTAAAGTGCGATGTAGGAATGATAGACCCATCCCCTTTTCGCCCTGAGACTGGCCGAGAGCTCACGTCTGCTGAAGAACTGGTTGTTCAGTCTTTCGCCAAGCTTCACAGGACAGCGCTCGGTATTGCTCTCGGGCTCTTGTCCGGTCTAGTTGTGTTTGCAGCAACGGCCGTCCTGCTCATCAGGGGCGGATCACGCATTGGGCCGACTCTTGGTCTTCTGAACCAGTACTTCATCGGCTACTCAGTTAGCTGGCTAGGGAGTCTCGTTGGTTTGTTGTAC
The DNA here is from genome assembly GCA_050748205.1 of Pyrinomonadaceae bacterium. Taxonomy (GTDB): domain Bacteria; phylum Acidobacteriota; class Blastocatellia; order Pyrinomonadales; family Pyrinomonadaceae; genus PSRF01. Next base: position 3,428 of record JBOGOU010000160.1, read on the forward strand.
GGCTTCACTTTCGGTTTTATCGTGGGATGGCTTTTGGCCTTCCTGCGCAACTTGCTTATTTCAGCTTACCTTCAAGTCGTGCAGCTCAAGGAACGTTTTTCGCATTTGGCCGATCTCTTCGACTAGACAATTCTGGACCATGCTCGACAGGCAAAAGAAAAAAGTGGTTATTATCGGGGCTGGCCCAGCCGGACTGACGGCCGCCTATGAATTGTGCAAAGCAGGCGTGGAATCTGTTGTCCTCGAAAAGGATAAGGTTGTAGGCGGAATTTCACGGACGGTGAACTACAAAGGTTATCACTTTGACATCGGCGGTCACCGTTTTTTCACAAAAGTAAAGGCCGTTGACAAGATGTGGCACGAAGTGCTGAGCGAGGAGAAGTTTTTGCGGCGCAATCGTATTTCACGGATCTACTACAACAAAAAGTTTTTCCATTATCCACTGCGGGCCGCCAACGCTTTATTAGGGTTGGGTCTATGGAACAGTTCTCTGATTCTACTAAGCTATGCCAAAGCCCAGATGTTTCCCGAGAAGCCCGAGGAGACTTTTGAGCAGTGGATCTCCAACCGTTTCGGGAGGCGGCTCTACCTCATCTTTTTCAAGACCTACACAGAGAAGGTGTGGGGCATTCCGTGTAACGAGATTACGGCAGAATGGGCCGCGCAGCGAATCAAGGGACTTTCGCTATTGACAGCCGTCAAGAACGCATTGCTCAAGAAAGCTGCAAACAAAGGCGACGTCATCAAAACCCTCATTGACTCCTTCGACTATCCCGAGATGGGTCCTGGCATGATGTGGGAGGCTGTCACCGAACTCATTCAAAAACAAACCAGCGAGGTCTTGTTAGAAACAGAGGTGGACAAAATCGTTTGGACCTCGGGGAGCGTGACCGGGCTGGAGGTCAAAACTCAGGGAAGGAAAAACATAATTGAAGGCACACACTTCATCAGCAGCATGCCGATGCGGGAGTTGATTCAAAAATTTGAGCCGCCAGTCCCGCCCGAAATCCTAGCGGCGGCTGATAAGCTCAATTACCGAGATTTTCTGACCGTCGCTTTAATCATCAATAAACCTAATCTGTTTGAGGATAACTGGATCTACATACACGACGCGGAGGTGAAGGTCGGCAGGATACAGAACTTCAAGAACTGGAGTCCGCGCATGGTTCCGGATCCTACTAAGACCTGCCTGGGGCTCGAGTATTTCTGCTTTGAGGGAGACGGATTGTGGACCACTCCGGATAAGGAGCTAGTAGCGTTAGGCACTAAAGAGCTCAAAAAACTTGGCTTGGCTGAGCCAGCCGATGTTATCGATGGCGCCGTTGTCAGAATGCCAAAGGCATATCCTGTCTATGATTCGATTTACGCAGAGGCAGTGGACATCATGCGGCAGTTCCTGAGCGGCATCGATAATCTTTATCTCGTGGGCCGCAACGGTATGCACAAATACAATAATCAGGATCACTCGATGTTGACGGCAATGCTGGCGGTAAAAAACATTCTGGGTGCACACTATGATATCTGGAGCGTCAACGTTGATCAGGAGTATCACGAAGAGATCGCTAGCGCCCAGGACGACGAGAGCGAGCAGTGGGCGATGCTTGCTGCGACACAGCCTAAAGTTCCCCAACGCAAAGTAAAGGTTGTATGATGAGCGGAGGCACGAAACCCCGGGCGCCCCAGACCGCAGGTAAGGACGAGGTGGATAACTTACAAAATCAGGAGGAAGAGCTGCTCCGGCGAGCAGTGGTTCGGCTCAGCGGGAATATTCTGGGCCTCGTCTTCGGAACGATCTTGGGATTGATGATCTTTGTAGCGACTAACTGGTTGGTCGTCAAAGGCGGGCCGGTGGTCGGGCCACATCTGAGCTTGCTGAGTCAGTATTTCATAGGTTATTCCGTGACTTTTCTTGGCAGCCTTGTCGGAATGCTCTATGGCTTTGTTGCTGGCTACCTGGCGGGCCTATTCATCGCTTGGGTTTATAACTCCGTCGCGTTCCTCAAACATAAGGGTTAAATATCGCAAGAATTTATCGTCTATTTTCTCGGTTTAGAAAACGCAGGTTACCGAAGGGTGCCTGTTTTTCTTAGCTGCCAAACACAAATCCGGTAAGCAAAGCGCACAGTGGTCAATGAGCAGGCTCGCGCATCCCGATTATCCGAGCGCTGACCGAGGTTCCGCAGAAACGGAACTCGCGGCCTCTAAAACGAAGTCTAGGAGTCAGCCGGCAAAAGGCGGAACTGCTTCCGAATCTCGCGGCATCGTTGGCAATATTCTGTCTCTCGCAAGTGGGGAGATCGTCGCCCGGGTGATTGCATTCTTTGCCACAACATATCTTGCGCGCAAACTCGAACCTGCTGGTTTTGGAATGATCGGTTTCGCCTCCGCGCTTTTTGGGTATTTGGCGCTCGGAGTGACAGCCGGCTTTAACGACGTGGGTGCGCGCGAAGTGGCCCGCCGACCGCACGATGCTGGCTCGATTGCGGGCAGCGTCATCCTGATTAGAACCGTACTGACATTCGGCGCTCTGACTGCGCTTGCGATAACGGCGTGGTGTTTGGATAAACCGCTCTCGATGAAGTTGGTGATTGTCCTTATGGGGCTTTCATTTTTCTCGCTCGCACTTGACACTTCTTGGGTTTACAAAGGACTGGAGCGCGGCTTCCCGGTAAGCGTCGCGTTGGTCATGGGGCAACTGCTATATGTGGGAATTGTCTTGCTTGTGGTCAGAGGACCTGAAGATGTAACCCTGGTTCCAGTGGCTCAGTTCGCGGGCGAAATGGTAGCGGCAATCGCCTTGGCTATTCCTATCCTTTGCCTCGGAAAAATCAAATTGGATGTTCGCAGTGGTCTGAGTTTGCTGCGCAGTTCCGGCCTTCGAACGGTCACGCGAATGCTAAGGACGCTAATTTATACTTTCGATGTGGTGGTAATCGGACTTCTTCTGAGCGAAAAGCAAGTCGGTCTTTACTCTGCACCATATCGCATCTGTTTCTTATTCATAGCTATCGCAGCCACTGTTCATGTCTCCTATTTACCAGCGCTCTTGCGAGCTATCCAGCAAGGCCCGCGGGCGGCCTGTGACATCGCCGAGCGCTCGATGGGTATCTCCGCCGCCCTCGCCGCACCAATAGTTGCCGGCGGCGCCATTCTGGCGGCGCCGCTGCTCCAGACGCTTTTCGGCTCGGAGTACGTCGAGGGAGCAAACGCCTTCCGGTTGCTGCTGCTCAGCGTAGGTTTTATTTTCATTCACGCAGCCATTTACAACCTCTTGCTCGCCGCGGACCTGCTGAAAACAGAAGTAGTCATTACTGGTTTCGCGGCTGCCGTCAACGTGACACTCGTTCTGATATTGATTCCTCGTTACGGCATTGTAGGGGCCGGCTTTTGCACTGCACTGGCCGAAGGTCTGGTGTTACTCGCCGGACTGGCAGTTGTTTACCGGCGTGGCATTAGGCTGAACCTGCGGTCAATCGTGCGTCCAATTTTGGCAGCCGTGGCGATGGGGGCCACGTTGAAACTTCTTGGGGGTGGCCAGAGTCTTGTCCTTTATTTGGCAGTAGGCTTGTCGGCGTACCTCCTCGCCCTGATCATACTTCGAGGTGTTCCTGAGGACGCGCAACCCTTCTTGCGAAATATGGTTGCGTCTGCGAGCGGGTGGCGTGGGAGAAGCTAGACAACTGTGATTGGCATGGACCTGACAACAGTCGTTGAGGCTCTTTCGTCCTGTCCTGCGAAACACTCGCTGGGAAGTAAGAGGCCATTATAGTTATTTATTCCATAGCGCTCGGACTAAATCTGAGGCCTCCCAGTCAAAAGGTAAGTGGTTTCTCAAGCCTGCTGGAATCTCTAAGGATTAGTTAAGGAGGCTTAACGTGCAAGTTGACATCTCCGAAATGGACCGGGCTGCCAAAAGGACGCAGATCGGTGTCGGCGGGTTCCAGATCAGCAACCGAGCGAAGGAACTTGTCATGCAAGTCCTTGAGAGCAATAGAATCACCGCCGGCCCGATGATGGCCCGCCTGGAGTCTGAGATCGCGGCGATTCACGGCTGCAAGTACGGCCTGATGACCAACAGCGGCACAGGAGCGTTGCAGATCGCACTTGCCGCGCTCAAGGAGGTATACAAGTGGAAGGATGGCGATGAAATCCTTGTCCCTGCCCTAACCTTCGTGGCTACTTCCAATGTCGTCATATATAACAACCTCAAGCCAGTCTTCGTCGACGTGGATCCGCGCTACTACACGATGGATCCGGGAAAGATCGAGGAGCGGATCACACCGCGGACGCGCGCGATCATGCCCGTCCACATCGGTGGACAGCCTTGCGACATGCAGCCGATTCTGGAGATCGCCCGGCGACACAATCTGCGAATCGTCGAAGACTCGTGCGAGACGATGTTCGTAAGCGACAAGGGCCGCCCGGTCGGTTCCTTCGGTGATGTCGGCTGTTTCTCGACTTACGCGGCGCATATGATTACAACCGGCGTCGGCGGCCTCTGCACCACCAACGACCCGGAGTTGATCGTGATCTTGAAGAGTTTGATGAATCACGGGCGGGATTCCATCTATATCACGATAGATGACGACAAGGAGGCTAAAGGCGCGGAGCTTTTCAAGATCGCCAACAGCCGCTTCTCATTCATCCGCCTCGGCCAGAGCTTCCGCGCTACTGAAATGGAGGCCGCGCTGGGCCTGGCGCAGCTCGAAGAGCGCGAGGAGTCCTGCGCTCGCCGGCAGCAGATCGTGGCGCGCTATAACAAGGGTCTCGCCTGGTTAAGCGAGCATCTCCAACTGCCGGCGCCCCGCCCCGGCTCTGAGCATAGCTATATGTTCTACCCGCTGACGATCATCAATCGCCGCGTTCAACGGGCAGATCTGATCCGCCATCTCGAGAATCAGAGGATCGAGACACGCTACCTGCTGCCGCTCATCAATCAACCGATCTATCGGCAACTCTTCGGCAACCTCGACAATCAATACCCGGTGGCCGCACGGCTAAATGAATCTGCTTTCTACATTGGTTGCCACGTCGGCATGACCGACGATGACGTGGATTATGTCATTGAGCACTTTCGACACTTCTTCAAAACATACAAGTGAGTAATCGATCCTAATGGGCAAAACCCAGCAACGCTTCCCACTAAAACTTGCCGGACTTCCCGGGCGTGGGCGACAAGGAGACCGCCCGGCGCAGGTCAAGTGCCAGATTTGCGGCTCCGTGACTATTCCCGGAGTCGATCTGGGGAATCAGCCTATCGGGGATCTCGTCCTTACGCGCTCCCAATTAAATCAGCCAGAAACCTATTACCCCTTGAAACTGCACCACTGTATGGAGTGTGGATTGACGCAGCTCAGCTACATCGTTAATCCCAAAGTCGTCTACAAGAACTTCCCGTTCGTCAGTGGCACGACGCGCACCGCCACGCGGCACTTGCAAAGCCTTCCCAAACAACTGGTGAAGATGCTGGGGCTGAGCGGTAGATCATTCGCGCTCGACATCGGCTCCAACGACGGCACGCTCCTCAAAGGCTATCTGCCTTTCGGCGTCAAGTTTCTCGGCATCGACCCTGCGGGCGATCCTGTGCGCATCGCCAACGAGCAGGGAATCGATACGCTTCATGGTTTTTTCAACGAAGAAACGGTCGAGCATGTTCTTGGGGAGTATGGCAAAGCCGACGCGATCACGGCTTGCGGCGTCTTCGGCCACATCGCCGATCTAGCGAGCGTGATGAAGGGCGTTAAGCGACTGCTCGCTAAACGCGGCGTCTTCGCCACCGACTCTCAGTACTGGTTGGACACGATGCAGAGGCTGCATTACGACAATATGTTTCACCAGCACCTGCGTTACTACTCGATAAAACCGCTCATCTACCTCCATAACCAGTACGACATGGATGTATTTGACGTGGAGCGCTCGGAAGTTTATGGCGGCTCGATCCGCGTCTTTACTTGCCACAAAGGAGAGCGCCCAATCTCCAACCGCGTTAAGAAACTCTTAGCGCTCGAAGAGAAGGAGCGACTCTACGACGAGGCGACTTACGAGGATTTCGGGTCGAAGGTCGAAGAGCGGCGACGGAAACTCTTTGCCGAGGTCTATTCGCTCACATCGAAGGGCAAGAAAGTGATCGGAATCGGCGCGCCCGCGAAAGCTTCGACGATCTGCAATTATTGCAGGCTGGGCCCCAATATGGTGGAACACATAACCGAGGTAAACCCGCTGCGCATCGGGAAATTCCTGCCCGGCGTTCACATTCCGATCATTGACGAAAGCTACATGTTTGAAGACCCGCGACCAGCGGACGCCGGTATCCTCTTCGCTTGGAACTATTACGATGAGGTCGTCCCCAAACTGCGAAAGCGAGGCTTCAAAGGGAAGATTCTGTTGCCATGACCAAAACTCGCGAAGACCCTGCTTCCACCGGCGACGGAACAATCCTTTTCGGCGGAAGCGGGTTTCTGGGCGCTTACATTCTAGAAAACCATCCAGGCATGATTTCAGTCGGACGGACGCCTCCGTCCACATCCAACTGTCATATTCAGATTGAAAATCTCGCGAATCTAGACGCGCTGCGCGATGTGGCGTTCGACAAAGTGATCTTCATCGTCGGCAACACGGATCGCTATAACTTGGAAAGGGAGCACGTTCCTGCGGGCGAGCCAACGGCCTTCGATTATCACGTCACTCCGTTAATCCAGACGCTTGAGCAACTCAAGGCTCGCCCGATCAAGAAGTTCATCAACTTCTCGACTATTCTGGTCTACGACGATAGGAAGATCACGCTGCCCATTTCCGAGCACAACCCGATCAACCCTTATCGAAACCGCTACGTGTTGAGCAAGTATCTAGGCGAAGAGGCGTGCAAGTTTTATGCAAAGTGGGTGCCGATCATCACCGTGCGGCTGACGAACATTTACGGTCCGACGCCTTTGAAGCGTTTCGACCTGGTTCACTTGCTGGTTCACCAGCTTTTAGATCAAGGCAAAGGGCAGGTGTGGAGCACCAAGCCGGAACGCGACTTCATCTACGTTGAAGATGCAGCCCACGCCACCGTCAAGTTGCTTGAGACGGATTACACGGGATTACTAAATCTGGGCACTGGCACAATGACTTCCGTGCGGCAGATCGTGGAATGGCTTCAGGAACTTAGTGGTTGCCCGATCACTGACCTGAATAAACCGACGGAAGGACCGATGAAGTTTCGCTGCGACATGACGACGCTTGAAAAGTTGATTGACTGGAAACCCCGCTACTCGACCGAAGAAGGCGTGCGGCGGACTTACGAGTTGATGAAATCCTGGAGAGATCAATGAAGCTGGGAATCAACGGCTGGCGCGTTCACGGTCAACGCACGGGCATCGGTCGCTATCTTTTGAATATCGTCAAGCATTGGACGCCGGAAATGGTCGGCGGCCGGTTCGACGAGATAAATTTCTACACGCCGAAGCCGATTGACCGCAGCGAGATTTCGCTTCCGCCAAACATCCGCGAGCGCGTTTTGTCGCCGCACTGGAGAATGTTGGTTTGGGAGAATTTGCGTTTAGGACCTGTCGCCGACGACGACGTAGTGTTTCATCCATCGTTTTCCAGACCGTTTGCAGCGCGTGGAAAAACCGTCGTTTCACTGCACGAAGCATCATACTTTCTATACCCGGAACTTTTTCCGAAATCGGTTCCGCTTTTCTATAATCGTCTTTATGCTTGGAGCGGTCGGCATGCCACACTGGTCGTTGTCGGCTCAGAAGACTCAAAAAAAGACATTGCCCGTTACTGCCGAATCCCGCTCTCGCGGATTCGCGTGGCGTATATGGCTCCGGCGGAATTTTTCAAACCGGTTAAAAAAGATCCGCAAATCGAGGCGGTTCGGGAACGGTTCATCGGTTCGGCAAACACGCCGTTTTTTCTGACCGTCGGGAAAATGTCGGGACGCCGTGATTTTCCGCGTCTTTTGGACGCGTTCGCCGAATTTAAGCGGCGCTCATCGTTGCCGCATAAATTGTTGATGGTCGGATTGAATATCCACAACGTAGACATCGCCGGACTAATTGAAAAACTCGGTATCAAAGACGACGTGCTGAGCCCCGGATATATTACTGATGAGGAATTAAATTTGATATACAACGCGGCGGAAGCGTTCATTTCTCCTTCCGTTTACGAAACAATTTGTCTGCCAGTGATGGAAGCGCAAGCGGCTGGCTTACCTGTTATTTGTATTGACACTCCTGGAATGCGCGAAACGACGGCCGATGCCGCGTTGCTGATTTCCAAATTGGAAGTAGATGAATTGGTCGAAGCAATGTCGAGGATGGCGGAAGATGCTGCTTTGCGCCGCGAGTTAGTTGAAACGGGTCTTGTCAGCTCCAAACGCTTTTCGTGGCAAAAATGTGCGGCTGATGTGTTGGCAATTCTAACGGAAGCTGCGCAAATGCCCGCTTGTGCCGCCGATTTTAAGACTTCGGAGGTTAAACTTTGAGGAAAATCGAATCGCTGTGATCGAAGAAGCGGCTCATCTGCCATCTCCAGTCCGCTCGCTCGGCGCATCGGAGGTCTGCTCGCGATGATTGATTACTGCGACCGCGCCATCTTGGTAACAGGCGGCGCGGGTTTTATCGGCTCGCACTTGGTCGAAGAACTGATTCGCTGCAAGGCGCGGGTCACAGTGGTGGATGATTTGTCCACCGGCAATGCTAATAACCTCGCCGAGGTTGCTGACCGCGTAGACTTGCGCGTGCTCGATTTGCGGCGGGATGATCCGCGCCCGCTCTTAGCCGAGCGGAATTTCGAAGCGATTTTTCATCTCGCCGGTCACGCGAGTGTCCCTGAGTCGGTTCAAGAGCCGAGGCGAGATTTAGAAAAGAATCTGCTCTCCGCCTTCAACTTGCTTGAGGCCGCGCGTCATCTGGCGCCGCAGACGAAAGTGCTCTTCGCCTCCAGCGCCGCCGTGTATGGCGAGGGTTCCGGCAAGCCGTTCCAGGAAGACGACCCCGCCGCCCCGATTGCCCCCTACGGCGTCAGCAAACTGGCCGCCGAGCGCTACATGGATGTTTACGCACGGACATACGGCTTGCGCACGGCAAGCCTACGGCTGTTTCCGGTCTACGGCCCGCGGCTCAGCGCGCACGTAATCTATGATCTCATGCGTAAGGTCTTCGAGAATCCACACGAGTTGCCCATTCACGGCGATGGCACACAGGTGCGCGACTTCAATTACGTAACTAACGTTGTCGAAGCGTTCCTTCTAGTGGCCGAGCAAGCCCCGCTGCGAGGTGAGGTTTATAATGTCGCTGCCGGAGACCCGATGTCCATACGAGACATCGCGCATACAATCTGTGAGGCGATGGGCGCTGCTCCACGCTTTGTCTACAGCGGCGACGTCGGCCCGGGCGTCTCCCAGAGATGGTCCGCTGACATCTCCCGTTTGAAGAGTCTTGGCTATCGGCCCCGCCTAGAGTTCATCGAGGGTCTAGCAAATACCGTGGCTTGGTTTCATCAAAAAATGGCGGTGGCCGAAGCTACGCTAGACTGAAGTCGTCAGTGGTTCACTCATGTTACCTCATATCCGAGAGACTTCTTTGCGGTACTCGCAACGTTTTATTCTTTCTTTCGCTGCTTGCATAGTCACCTTGTTAGTTATGGAGGGACTATTGAGGGCCGTAGGGTATCTGCCCTACTACCTGGATCAGCGCGCCTTCGTGCCGAGCCAGAATGCGAGTCTTTTATACGAACTGCGACCGAATTTCAGCGGCTTATACGCGGGGGTGCCAATTCATATTAACTCACAGGGGATTCGCGGAAGGGAGCCATCAATGCGGCACGACAATACAGCGTTCCGTGTTGTGGTCGCTGGGGACTCTGTCGCCTTCGGCCAAGGGGTGCGCGAAGAAGATACATTGGCGGAACAACTCGGTGCACGTTTACAAAGGAAGTTTAGCTTACCTGTGGAGGCAGTAAACCTGGGTGTCCCCGGCTATGATACCTGTCAAGAGTATTGGAGGTTTAAGGAAAAGGCGCTACCGTTCGGCCCTCAAGTGGCATTGTTAGTGTACTATGAAAATGACGTCGACCCAGCAGTCTTCCAGGTTAAAGATGGTAGTGTGGTCTCGCCTGATATTCGAACCGGACTGCCCGGCGACCTTCTGGCGGCGGCAAGGAAACATAGCGATTTGTACAACCTGGTATGGACGCGGTGGCAAGTTCTAAAACAACCCAGGTTCACCGAAGATGGTTACCGAGCGATTCTCACTAAGAAATTCGATGAGGGGAGCCCTGGGTGGGTAAGGTCAAAGGCCTGTCTGGCAGATTTGATTTCACTTGCCAGAGCGAACTCCATCCGGATCATCGTAATTCCTTTTCCCGTGATGAGCGGGCTCACCGAGAAGTCGTACGCTTTTGCCGGATATATTAAGAGCGTCTGCGATGCGGCACGGGCCGAAGAGGCTGAATGCTTGGACGTGGTGCCCGCGCTTCAGGACCCGGGGATGCGGTCGACGGTCAGCCGCGTTGAGAACCACCCTTCGGCTGATGTGTACAGGAGAATTGCTGAGCTCGTCGAGAAGATAATGCCGTCGCCTAAAGTGCCAGAAAAGGGTAAAGGTCGGTAGCGGTAAGCTGCAAAGGAGAAGTGACAATCAGCCATGCCAAAGCGTGCGCTCATTACGGGCATCACCGGGCAGGACGGATCATACCTGGCTGAACTGCTGCTCAGCAAGGGTTATGAAGTTTACGGCCTCCGTAGGCGCTCAAGCAGCTTTACGACCCAGCGCATCGATCACCTTTTTGGCGATTTCCGCCACGATAAAGACGCGCGACTATTCCTGGAGTACGGCGATCTGGCCGACGCGACGAGCCTCGTGAAGCTGCTCTACCGGCTGCAGCCGGAAGAGATTTACAACCTCGGAGCACAGAGCCATGTCCATGTCAGTTTCGAGATTCCTGAGTATACGAGCGATATCACCGGGCTAGGATGCGTCCGCATCCTTGAAGCCGTGCGCGAGACGCGGATCAAGACGCGCATTTATCAAGCTTCGAGCAGCGAAATGTTTGGCAGCACGCCGGCCCCCCAGAGCGAAACATCACCATTTCATCCGCGTAGTCCTTACGCGTGCGCGAAAGTCTTCGCTTACAACATGATGGTCAACTACCGTGAGAGCTACGGCATGTTTGCGTCAAACGGAATTCTCTTCAACCATGAATCGCCCCGGCGCGGCGAGAACTTTGTGACTCGTAAGGTTACTCGCGCGATTGCTCGCATTAAGCGAGGGTTACAGGTCAAGCTGTATTTGGGGAATTTAGACGCCCGCCGGGACTGGGGGTACGCGCCCGAGTATGTAGCCGCCATGTGGTTGATGCTTCAGCAGGAGCAGCCGGGGGACTATGTTATCGCCACCGGCGAGTCGCACAGCGTGCGCGAGTTCGTTACCGCCGCCTTCGACCACGCCGGGCTTGATTGGCGAAAGCACGTCGAAATCGACCCGCGCTACTATCGCCCGGCGGAAGTCAACGAGCTGATCGGCGACGCCTCCAAGGCAAGGGCCGAGATAGGGTGGGAACCCACCACCTACTTTCCAGAGCTGGTGAAGCTTTTGGTTGATGCCGACATCGAGATGCTCGACGCACAGCTAGCGCGTGGCGAAGCGTTCCTTGAACAGCAAGCTTCGAAAAACGCCTGATCAGAATATTCATCACTTAACCGCTAAGACGAAACACTGAAGGCGACAAGGTTGATCAATGAAGATTGGCGTTGATGCGAGTTGCTGGATGAACAAACGGGGATATGGTCGCTACACCCGCGAACTCCTCCGCGCTATGCTCACCCTCGATCAGGAAAACGAATACTGGTTCTTCATGGATTCCGAAACCGCTCGCGAGAGCGAAGATTTGCCAGAGACTGGAAGAGTAAGGCAGATCATCGTGGAAACGTCTCAAGCGGCCGCGCGTGCGGCCTCAGCCTCAGGCCGCCGCTCTTTGCAAGACGTGTGGAAGATGGTGCGGGCAGTTCGTCAGCACGGACGAGAGTTGGACCTTTTTTATTTTCCTGCGGATTACACGTTCTTTCCTTTAAGCACTCAGGCGAGGGTAGTGCTCACCTGTCACGACACCACAGCCGAGCGCTTTCCAAGTCTGATCTTCCCTAACCAGCGCGCTCGGTTGTTCTGGATTCTTAAGGTGCGCTGGGCGCTCTGGCGAGCGGATCTTGTTGTCACCGTCTCGGAATCGGCCAAGCAAGACTTGATGAACCGATTTGGCTTGAGCGACGACATGGTCAAGGTAGTGCCCGACGGCGTGGACCCGGTCTTCCGCCCGCTTGCTGATCGCGTGGAGACCAACCGTAAGTTAGCTGCGTATGGGTTGACAAGTGACCAGCGTTTCATTCTGTACGTTGGTGGAATTAGCCCGCACAAGAATTTGGCGACTCTAGTGGATGCTTATGCTTCGTTGGTGAAGGAGAGCAAAGACCAAGGGGTCAAGCTGGTGCTGATCGGCGATTTCGAGAGGGATGTTTTCTATTCCAGCTACCCAGCGGTGCGGGATCGCGTGGAAGCGCTTAGCCTGAGCGGAAGGGTCCTCCTCACGGGTTTCGTCTCCGACGCGGATCTGCTGCATTTTTATAATGCTGCTGAACTTTTGGTTCTGCCTTCTTTCGCTGAAGGCTTCGGTCTGCCCGCCCTTGAGGCGATGGCTTGCGGCACCCCTGTGGCTGTCAGCAACGCGGGGGCTTTGCCGGAGGTTGTCGGCGACGCTGGGCTTTTGTTTGATCCTTATTCGGCACAGGAAATCAGGCAGCGTCTTCAACAGTTGATAGAAAACGAGGAGCTGTGCGGTGAGCTTGGCCGGAGGGGTCTCGAGCGAGCGCAAAAATTTTCCTGGGAGTGCTCCGCCCGTAGAGCTTTAGATACTTTCAGTGGGCTGGTCCAGCGAGCATGACTCAACGACCCCTCAGGTTCTGCATGGTAACTACGTTCTACCCGCCTTATAGCTTCGGCGGCGACGGGATCTTCGTCTATCGTCTGGTGAACGAGCTGGCCCAACGAGGACACCACGTGGAGGTTGTGCATTGTCTCGATGCGTACCGGGCACTCAGTCCAAACCCGGCGCCGTCGGAGCGGGATTATGTCAACCACGCTAACGTGACCGTCCACAGATTACATAGCAGAGCAGGGATTCTTTCACCATTGATCACTCAGCAGACAGGACATCCTGGCCTAAAGGCTTCACGCCTTAAAGAAATTCTGAAGGAGGGCGGGTTTGATGTGATTCACTTCCACAACATCTCGCTGATCGGGCCTAAGGCGTTGGCCTACGGCACTGGGGTTAAGTTGTACACCATGCATGAGCATTGGCTGGTCTGTCCGATGCATGTGCTGTGGAAGTTTAACCGGACGCCATGTTCCAAAAAGAATTGCCTCGCCTGCACGATACACGGCAAGCGCCCACCGCAGTTGTGGCGTTACACTAATCTCCTCGACAGGATGCTGCAGCATATCGACGCCTTCATCGCACCAAGCTGCTTCACCTGGAAAAAGCATCTGGAGATGGGACTCAACCCGGAGCTCCCCGTTGTGCAGATCCCAAATTTTCTGCTCCGTCCGGCTAGCCCAGACAACGCGGCAAGCGCTGTAGTGCCCCATCCGCGCCCATACTGTATTTTCGTCGGGCGGCTGGAGAAGTTGAAGGGAGTGCAGGCGCTTATTGAAGCCTTTCGGACTTGTAGCGCCTGCGACCTGCTGATCGCCGGGGACGGCAATTATGAAGCGGACCTTCGCCGCCTCGCCGAAGGACTTTCACATGTTCATTTCCTCGGACGCGTAAACTACGAACGCTTGCAGGCGCTGTATCGACATGCCATTGCCGTCATGATCCCATCGGTGGGTTACGAAGTCTTGCCGATCGTGCTACTGGAGGCCTTCGCTCACCAGGCACCCGTCATTGTGAACAATCTTGGTCCACTTCCCGAAATCGTGGAACAGAGCGGGGGCGGACTCGTCTACGATGACGAAGCCGGACTATTAAAAGCTCTGGGCGCCCTGCGCTTAGATCCGGACTTTCGCCGGTCGCTCGGAGAGCGGGCACATCAGGCCTACCTTAAGCACTGGACACCGGAATCTCATCTGCAGCTTTACTTTGAATTGATCGAGCGGATCGCGACTGAAAAACCGCAACGTCTGTCCGGCTTATCTTCAGTGTGAGCAGTCAGTGATGAAGAAAACTAAGACACAGAACATCCTATCGTCTCCTGTTATTGCGGCGCTGACGTATCTGGTGCTGGGCCTATTGCTGCTGAAGTATTACCACTACATCATTGCCAAAGATGAAGTCAATTACATATCCATCGCTCAGAAAATCGCCGCCGGCGATTTCTTGAATGCGCCAAACGCGTACTGGAACCCTTTACTACCAAGTCTACTTGCGGTCCTGATTGTTCTCGGTGTGCCTGCGGCCCTGGGAGCCAAGTTACTCTGTCTCGGGATCGGAGTGTTTGCCCTTTTTTCCGTCCGCTCCCTTTCTTACGCCTTAGAAATGAGTGAGGGAATAAGAAAGCTTCTGCTATTCCTATTGGTTCCGATTCTTCTCTATTTTTCGCTGGCTTTTTTTACGCCCGACTTACTGCTGGTAGCTCTATTGTCTCTCTATTTCAGCATCATCCTAACTCGCAATTACGTTGAACTGTCTTACGCGGGTTTGTTATGCGGCGCACTCGGCGCGCTTTCTTACCTCGCCAAACCCTATGCATTCAGCTTCTTTCTGGTTCATTTCACGCTGTTCAATGCTCTCTATTATTTTAGAAACAATCAGAAGGCAACCAGGCGGATTGTCCTACGGCAATTTGCCTTTGGCCTGGTTGTGTTTTTCTGCGTCACGGCTGGCTGGGTATATCTACTGCATCGAAAGTATCATGAAGTCACCATCGGAATATCGGCGAGCTACAACTATAAGATCCGAAGCGCTGACCTCCAACCCTTAGGGCCTCCGAGCACTTATTCCGGGTTGGTACCTCCACGAGATGACAAAGCGTACAGTATATGGGAAGAACCTTATTATTTTTATAAGCGCGCGAATTCGTGGAGTCCGCTGGACTCACAAAGATCTTTCCGGCAGCAACTCAAGTTGATCCTCGACAGTGTTGAGAACATCGCTATCTTTCACCTGAAATTTTCAGTCTTCTCTTTTACGATAATCCTGGCGGCTATTCTTTTGTGTATAAACGCCACGCGCAAGTCAACCTCGCACCCTGAATTGCTGTTTATGCTGCTCACGTTTGGCCTCTATTCGGCGGGGTATGCTCTGATTTACAGCGAAGAGCGATATATGTGGCCAATGCAGATCCTGATCCTGCTAATGGGGGGTCACGTCCTTCATTTGCTGTTGCAGACCGGGTTCATCACAGATAGGGTCAAACAGGTGCTGATCCTGCTCTTCAGCGCCTCTTTCATGATCCATCCATTTCTGGAACTCGCTACGAGGGCAAACAAGGGAAGAAACGTGTACCTCATTGTGAGTCTCTGAAAAACGAAGGTCTGAACGGCGCCAAAATCGCTTCGAATCATGACTATGGGGCGTCGGTCTGTGTTGCCTACTACACCAATGCTAGGTATTACGGTCAGAAGAAGCCGAAGATGTCCGAAGAAGAAATGATAAGTGAGCTGAAGAAGGCTGGAATCAACTACTATCTCGTGTGGGACCAAGCGGCGGTCGAAAACCAGTCACTAAGGAAAGTGAGAGAAGTAACTGTTGGAGACCGAAGGCTGGTGGTTTACTCGGTGCAACCCTGAGTCCCCTAGGGCGCGCGCCCCGGAAAGTTTTCATGAGTATCGCACCTAACAAAGCCATAAAGGATAGCGTGGGTCAAATGAGTTCCGATATGCAGCGCAAGTTCAATCCCTCTCGAGTTATCTTGTTTGGTGTCGGCGCAATCTTGTTGCTGCTTGCCCTGCTGTTCAATGAGATTTTGATTGGCTGGTTCGACCCAAGCCCTCCGCTAAGGGTTGAAGCAGTGCAGGCTATACGGTCAGCACAAAAATACTTTGCGGCGGCAGGTCTTGTTTTTCTTCTGCTGGCAGAACTCATAAAGAGAATATCCTGGCTTGGATCAATCGCGAAGAGAGAGTGGGTTCCTAAAATGCTGCTTGCCCTTCTCTTTACGTTCGTGCCGCTATCTGTTTTGGAACTGTCACTAAGACCCTTAGTGAAGCGAGGGGGGGAGCCAAAGACGACGATCTTCATGAGAGACCCGCAATTGGGTTGGCGACACATGCCGAACTCTGAAGGTATGTGGGGCCGAACAATAGTGAAGATAAACGGCAAAGGCTTGCGGGGCCCGGAATTGGCTTATGCTAAGCCCCCTAATACCACCCGAATTCTTTTCCTTGGGGATTCTGTAACTTTTGGCGATCAGCTGAAAAGTTATGAGGAGACATTTCCCTACCTGACGCAGTCTATTCTAGAAAGAAGGTGGGGACGCCGCGTGGAGGCCATTAATGCGGGCGTAAGCGGTTATTCGCCCTGGCAGGAAGATATCTATCTTGAAAACGAAGGCATCAAGTATGGTCCTGATCTGGTGGTCGTATCGTTCGTTCTGAATGACGTTACAGAAAAATTCGGCCTGGTAAGATTTGGTGGCACTGGTGAAGGGTGGCAGCTATCGCTGACGTATTCTTCATGGTTAGACAGATTGTCCGATGGAAGCAGTATCTACTACTTCATCAGAAAGATCAGCGCAAGATGGAGATTCGGAAAGGATCCTCAGGCGGGTGCAAAAAAGAAGGAAGCCATAGATGTTAATTCTTTGGTGGAACATCCGGAGCAGCAGGAGGTGCTAGCGGCCTGGAAAACAACTTTGGAAGAGCTTGACAGCATTTTTCGTTTTTGTAGAGAGAAAAAGATCCCGGTAAAGCTGGTTGTCTTTCCCTTCAAATTCCAGTTTGATGATGTAAACAGCAAGGCGGGGCCACAAAAGATCGTAACCCAACACGCTCTGGACAAGCAGATACCAGTCCTCGATCTGCTTCCAATACTAGATAGAACGATGAAGGAAGAGGGCAAGAAGCCCGAGGATTATTTCCTTGATTCAAATCATCTATCGCCTGCGGGCAATGAAGTTGTTTCTAATGCTATTAGCGATCTCATTGAAAAAGAACTAACCATTGGTAGCCAGCAACACCCGCGATAGATGTCACGTTGACGAAAAGGTTTTGGAAGCGCAAGCCTCATTAGGATGAAGCAAGAAAATGTCTACGGCAAAACTCGCAATTGTCATCCCGATCTACAACGAACAGGCCGTCCTGCCGCAGCTCTTTCAAAGGTTGAAGATGGTCTGCAGTTCCTTGGAGGACATCGACTGGCAAGTAATCTTTGTTAACGATGGTAGCCGAGACGAGTCGTTGCGGACAATTCTTGAGGAGCGCGTCAGCGAGCCACGGTTCACGTTAGTGGATCTATCTCGTAACTTTGGCCATCAGCCAGCCATCTCCGCGGGACTTGCCTATGCCGATGCTGATGCCGTCGTGATTATTGACGGCGACCTGCAGGACCCGCCCGAACTTATTCCAGATCTTATCGCTGCCTGGCGTGAGGGAGGCGAAGTGGTTCTGCCTGTTCGCCGAAGCCGGCAAGAGCGCGGTCTTCGGCGTATTGGTTTCGACGCGTTCCACAAATTGTTTACGTGGGTTAGCGATTTCCAGTTTGAAGGCCATACCGGCGTGTTTGGTCTGCTCAATCGACAGG
>JBOGOU010000161.1:0-2726 GCA_050748205.1 Pyrinomonadaceae bacterium
GGGGATCAGTGTGCACATTCTAGAGAACTGGTCCACAGACGCCACTTACGAGTTAGCAAAGGAGTTGGAAAACCGTCTCCCGGTCGTTGTCGAACGATTCCCTAAAGAAGGGCCATCATTGTATTTCGATTGGAGAGCGATACTCGAACGCATGGAGGCACTCTCCACAGAGATCGAGGCCGATTGGTTTATAAGACGCGGCGCTGATGAAGTGTTGGTGTCTCCATGGGTGGGTATAAGCTACAGAGATGGCCTTTACCTCGTGGACCAGGCGGGCTTCAATTGTGTGGATCATACGATTGTTGAGTTTCATCCAGTAGATGATGGGTTCGAGGCGGGCATGGATCACGAAGCCTACTTCAGGCATTTTGACTTTAAAAACCTGTCCCATCCTCGACAAAGAAAAGCCTGGAAGAATTTCGGGCAACCGATCTCGACGATTCCATCTGCGGGACATGATGTACTATTCGATGGACGCCGGATTTATCCCTTCAAGTTTTTGGTAAAGCACTATTCTTTCAGATCACAAAGACATGGAGAGAAGAAAGTCTTTCGCGAGCGGAAAGCCAGATGGAATCCAAAAGAGAGGGCGAGAGGATGGCATATTCACTATGATTCCATGCAGGAAGGCCACCGATTCGTGCAGCCAGCTTCTGAGAAAGGGGTTTTCGACGAAGATCATTTTAGTAAAACTTATCTCGTAGAACGACTGTCCGGCATCGGCACGCATCGTAAAAAAGCTAACTGAGAACTTATAATCAAGCTGCTGGAACATTCCTGTATTGATCGCGCGGAAACGAAATGGACGATTTTTTCGGCAACTCTCAGTTTGTCTCCGCGGACATGCGCACCGCTCTGGTAATAGGCCATCCCGGTCACGAACTGCTGGTTCACGGTTGGCTCGAAGTAACGCAGCCCCTTGTCTTCGTATTTACCGATGGGTCGGGGCGGTCAAACCAATCAAGGCTGGCTTCAACCACAAAGATACTTAACCAGACCGGCGCGGAATGTGGCAGCATT
Organism: Pyrinomonadaceae bacterium; assembly: GCA_050748205.1. Classification (GTDB taxonomy): domain Bacteria; phylum Acidobacteriota; class Blastocatellia; order Pyrinomonadales; family Pyrinomonadaceae; genus PSRF01. The sequence goes on from JBOGOU010000161.1 coordinate 1,021, forward strand.
TATGGACGCCTCACGGATGCTGCAGCGTACGCAGCCATTCTCAATCACGAATTCGATTTCTTCGTCGGACTTGCGAGGGAACTTTGCGAAGCGTTCGTTGCTGAGCGAATTGATTACGTTGCCGGCGATGCATCTGAAGGTTACAACCCAATGCATGACGTCTGTCGCCTGGTAATCAATGCGGCTGTAACTGTTGCCGGCTCGAGAGGACATCGCGTCGGGAATCTTGAATTCTCTCTTACCGGCCAACCGGACGTCTGTCATGAACCGCCCCATACCGATGGGATTTGCCGCCTCTTGGACGACGCTGCATTCACGCGAAAAATGGCGGCAGCGAAGGGATATGCTGAACTTGCAGGCGAGGTCCATGCGGCGCTGCAGCGAACATCAACTGATGCACTGAGAGTGGAATGCTTGCGCCCAGTTGGCCCAGGCCCGGGTGACTACCGTTGTGATCAGGTTCCCTTCTATGAGCACTATGGTGAGAAACAGGTCGCGGCCGGTTACTATCATTGGGTACTTCGCTACCAAGAGCATATAGCGCCGCTTGCTGAGGCACTCAGGCGCTACGCTGAAAGCCGCGTCTGACCAAGGAAGTTATGGGCTTATGCTCCTTTCTCAATCCAGATCGCACGGGTTGTCTCGCACGCGAAGCTCGTTAGAGTCTCAGTCCACAACTATGCCGATTATTGTCGGCTCGCCTCGCTCCGGGACGACTCTGTTGCGGTTTATGCCGGATTCCCACCCGGAGCTGACGATCCCGCCGGAAACAGGCTTCCTCGCGCTCGCTCCGAAGCTTAAAGGCAGTGGTGATAAGCTGCGGGAAAATTTCTTCCGCTCGCTCATCACCTATCCGCCGCCAATCCCGGCTTGGCCGGATTTCGAGATACCCGAAGATGCTTTCTGGGCGGCCCTGACGGAGGTCGTTCCGTTCAGCGTCTCCGAAGGGTTCAGGGCATTCTATCGATTGTACGCCGCACGCTTCGGGAAGGCGCGATGGGGTGACAAGACGCCGCTTTATTGCATGGAACTGGATACGATCAGACGAGTTTTACCCGAGGCGCGCTTTATTCACATCATCCGTGACGGGCGGGACGCCGCCCTCTCCCTGAGAAGAATGTGGTTCTCGCCCGGCTGGAAGATCGAGACTCAGGCGGCTTATTGGCGCAAGTCCGTTCTTTCGGCGCGACGGGCGGGTCTCGGACGCCCGGACTACATGGAGGTACGCTACGAGGACTTGATCCTCAGCACGCGTGTGGCTCTCGAACGAATCTGCGCGTTCGTCGGCCTGAGTTACGAAGACGCCATGCTGAGCTATTACACGCGTGCCCCGGAGCGACTCAGAGAACACAAAGGGCGTTCGCGCCCGGACGGCACTCCATTGCTAACCCGAGAGCAGAGACTCCACCAACAGAAGCGTACAACAGAACCGCCTGATCCAGACTGCGTCTTCGCTTGGAAGCGCTCGATGAGCACGGAGGAGAGGAGGCGGTTTCAGCTTGTCGCTGGGGATCTCTTAGAGGATTTAGGTTACGAAGTATGAATACGCTGGAACTGTTTGAACTTCGCGCAACCAATCCGGATCGCGGTAGGACTGTCAGTTACCCAACAGCCCCCGCACAGATCCCGGCGTGCAGTTTTCCCGCACCGGGCTCTTCGTAGATACTCGCTCCCGCATGAAGACCTAGCGTGACGCGACCAAACTG
>JBOGOU010000162.1:0-4649 GCA_050748205.1 Pyrinomonadaceae bacterium
GCTAGGGAATGTTCCACAAGAGGTAGCCTGCCACCACCGTGCCGACCAGCGCTCCGCCATAGCAGAACACGATGATAACTTCATTCAGATGCTTGATTTGCAATCCATCGTAGAGCGTAAAGCGAAAGCGATGCGCCCAGTGAAACAGCGGCAGCGAGCAGAGCACGAACAAAACCAGTCGCGTCAGGGGATGCCTTACCAAAGCTAAGGTACTTTCATAGTCCGGTGAGGCCAGCCATCCTAACGGAAATGCCAGGCCATAAAAGAAGAGCAGGACGGGAACCAGAAAGGCGGCCACAGTGCCACCAGAACTGAAGAGTGACCACAGAAATGGTTCATTGGATCTTTTTGCCATCTTAGTCTCTCAAGATGAGCCAAGCTATGACCGCCGAGAGCGCCAGCCACGCGACGTAGTTGGGCGCCGCGATCATCCAGTCGGGCAGGCGCTTGCCGCGCACGCGCACGGGTATTGCACTGGGCGTCAGGTTGAACCAGGTAATCGTGTGAAACAGCACAAAGAGAAGACTGACCACGTTAAGCGCCATGATGATTGGCGACTTCAACCACTCCTGGAATGCCGCGTAACTAGCCGGTCCCCGGCTTAAGGCACGGAGCTGCAGCAGGGTGAGCACCACGAAGTAAGCGACGGAAAGGCTGCTCAGCTCTCGCAGGATGAATTTCAGGTATTTCCATTGGCGAGTCCACCAGTAGGTTGACACTGGGGTGCGATACCACCTGGGATGGTATTCCGTGTAGACAGGCGTCTCTTTCATTTCGCCCTCCAGGGCATCAAGAAGTCTTTGAACCACTCTTTCGTCGCCTTCAACTTGTACTGCTGAATAGCCCCGGCTGGATCCACGTTCTTGGGACAGACCTTCGTGCACTCACCGACAAACGTGCAGCCCCAGATCCCTTCGTGCTGGGAGAGAATATCGAGGCGCTCGTTTGCTCCCTGATCGCGGGAATCCATGTTATAGCGTTGCGCCAGGGCGATGGCCGCCGGCCCAATGAAGTGCTGATCCAACCCATAAACCGGGCACGCGGCGTAGCACAACATGCAGTTGATGCACATGCTGAATTGCTTGTAGTTGTCCACCTGCTCCGGGGTCTGGAGGAATTCCCCTTCAGAGAGCGGCTTCTCGTCCTCTCGGATGATCCACGGCTTGATGCTCTTGAGTTTGACCATGAAATCCGTCATCTCGATAACGAGGTCGCGCACCACCGGAAAGTATCGCAGCGGCTCTACGCGCATGGGCCCCGGCAGGTAGTGCGACAGGAAGGTGGCACAGGTCAGACTTGGTTCTCCGTTGACCATCATCCCGCAACTCCCGCAGACTCCCATCCGGCAACTCCACCGGTAGGAGAGCGACCCATCCAGCTTATCCTTGATGTAGTTCAGTGCATCAAGCACTACCCAATCCTCGCGAAACGGCACCTCGAAGCTTTCGAATGTAGGTTCCGTCTCCTCTTCCGGACGATAGCGCGCAACTTGGAGTTTGATGGTGTCCGCCATGTGTGGTTACCTCACGTGTGCTTGCCTCGGTCATTGGACGACACTTAACCAGCCCGTTGCTTTCCTCTCCGAGGTTGTAGATAATTTGGCGGGCGCAGGTGGGTCGTCTTTTTTAGCGCTTCAGGCGTCCAGAAGTACGGACTTCTGACACTGCGGTATGCGCCAGACAACGTACCCACTTGCGCCCCTTAAACATATGCATATCCTCGCTTCTCATGTATGGCGAACAACTTCGCACTCCTTGGTCGTTCGCCTTCTTTCGTTATCTCTGAAGTCACATCCAAAATCACTTCCACAATTAAGTCCTTCCGAAATCGCGATTCGTAGACACCGCGTAGCGCATATAATCCCCTTCTCAAGTTGTGAGTTGTTGGCAGCGGCCGCAAGAACTCCGCATGGTTGCATTTCTTGACAACCTCTCTCGCGCACGGTAGGAGCGATACGGGTCATTATCGATTGCACGCCAGAAGTCCGGTAAATCGAGTTGCATCGGTACATTCCTTCGGAGGTCCGAACTAACGTTTGGCATTCGCCCCAGGGACGCCAAGGTTCTCCGAGTTGGGCCTCGACACCTTAATCCTTGAGCAGGGCGCGGGGAGCCATATCGCGGCGCCGCCATGCCCGCCTACCTCGCCTGGGCTTGCCCGGCTTCCACCGGCGTGCCGTAAACGCGCTCACCGGGTGGCCAACGCGTGATTGTTACTGGCAAATACTCCATTCGGGACGTGCCGTCTTCATTACGGTAAACGAGCGAGTGCGCCAGGAATTCCTCGTCATTCCGCTTGGGGAAATCGGTGCGTTGGTGTGCCCCACGAGATTCCGTCCGATGCAAAGCGCATTCGACGATCGCTTCGGCCACATCCAGCATGAAGGAGAGTTCGAGTGCAGCGGTCAGTTCGGTATTGAATGTGTGGCTCCGGTCTTCGATAGCGACATCACGGAACCGCCCTTGCAGCTCCTGTATCTTAGTTGCTGCTGCGGCAATTGAATCGTGCGTTCGGTAGATTCCAGCACCTGCCTCCACGGCCTCTTGCATCTCTTCTCTGATCGTGGAGATGCGTTCGCGGCCGCCTGTCTTGCCGAGAAACTCCTCTTCCAGGTGTCGCTTTTCATCCAATGCTTGCGCCAGCACGCGGCTGCTCGGTTCTTTCTGGTCTGATGCAAATGCAGCGGCCGCACGGCCGGCCCGCGCGCCGAAGACCAGAAGCTCAGTGAGTGAATTTGAACCCAGGCGGTTCGCTCCGTTGATGCTGACACACGCGACTTCGCCCGCCGCAAATAAACCTCGGAGCGGCGTGGCCCCATTGATGTCAGTATGAACACCGCCCATCATGTAGTGGATCACGGGCCGCACCGGAATCAACTCTTTGATGGGATCGATGTTCTGGTATTTGAGGCACAATTCCCGCACAAAGGGGAGCTTGGTGTTGATCACCTTCTCGCCCAGATGCCGGATATCGAGGTGGACGACCGGGCCATAAGGTCCTTCAATGGTACGGCCTTTCTCCATCTCTTTCACGAACGCCTGAGACAAGCGGTCGCGTGGCCCCAGCTCCATCGAACGCAGGACCGGCTTCGGTTGCGGCGTCCCCAGGTTGTAATCCTGCAGGTACCGATAGCCATCCTTGTTGAGCATGTAGCCGCCTTCGGCACGCGCGGCTTCGGTAATCAAGATGCCCGTGAAGGGCAGTCCGGTCGGATGGTACTGGACAAATTCCATGTCCTTCAAAGGCACGCCCGCGCGGTAGGCCAGCGCCATGCCGTCACCGTTCTTGATGTTGGCATTGGTCGTGAACGGAAAGACCCGGCCGCAGCCTCCCGTGCACAGGATCACGGCTTTGGCGGTGATGGCTTGGATCCTGCCGGTCATTAGTTCGATGGCGACCACTCCCTGAACTCGGCCGTCATCGACCAGCAACCTGGTGACAAACCATTCGTCATAGCGGGTGATGGCGTTGTATTTGAGCGAGGTCTGGAAGAGGGTGTGAAGCATATGGAAGCCGGTCTTGTCGGCGGCGAACCAAGTGCGTTTCTTCTTCATTCCGCCGAAGGCGCGCACGGCAATATGTCCGTCTTCTTCTCTGTTCCAGGGACAGCCCCAATGCTCCAGCTGCAACATCTCCTCGGGGGCTTCCTTGACGAAGACTTCCACCGCATCCTGATCGCACAGCCAGTCGCCGCCAGAGATGGTGTCGTAGGCATGCTCATCGAGGCTGTCATCGGGTTTGATGACCGCGGCGGCGCCGCCTTCGGCGGAGACTGTGTGGCTGCGCATCGGGTAGACCTTCGAGACTACCGCCACGCTGAGTTTGGGGTTTACCTCGGCCACCGCAATAGCTGCGCGCAGGCCTGCCCCACCACCACCAACCAGGAGTACATCATGGGACGAGATATCCATCTCTCTACTCCTTACGCCGGATCAAGGAAGAACGCTCGATAGTAAGCCTTACGGTAGTAGTAGCAGGTAGCGCGAAAGCCAAGTGGCGCCCAGAGAATCAGAAGAGCCGGCGAAAGTGGCCACCAGTTGGTTTTTATCAATGGTGAATAGAAAGGCGAAAGGTAGGGGCCCCACTCGTAAAAGTCATTTTCGAAGGCTCGCCAAGTGGCGTATACACCAAATCCGCCAAGCACGATGACCACCGGAATCAATTCCAGCCACCATGCGTCGCGCCGCATGGTTTTCCCAAACCCAGTTGTGGCTCTTGCCTGAGACATTACGATATGTCAAAACTCTGGAAATCCCACCCACGGCAATGGGTGGATCGTTCAAGTCCGGCCTACACACATCGTACGCGACCATTTGAATCCCACCAACGGCTGTTGGTGGATTGTTCAAGTCCGGCCTTCGTCGCTTGTATCATCTTAATGTGACTAAGCAACAGGCTGGACCTGAATAATCCATCAACTGCCGTTGGTGGGATTCTGACATTGAGTAGCCATTTCTTGTAGGCAGCATCTGAACAATCCACCCACTGCCGTGGGTGGGATTTTCAGAGTTTTCGCGAAGTCGGGATCGCGGTAGGACTGTCAGTTACCCAACAGCCCCCGCACAGATCCCGGCGTGCAGTTTTCCCGCACCGGGCTCTTCGTAGATACTCGCTCCCGCATGAAGACCTAGCGTGACGCGACCAAACTG
>JBOGOU010000163.1:0-2291 GCA_050748205.1 Pyrinomonadaceae bacterium
CCTAAATTTTCGGCGCGTACAACATAGTGTATTTGGGGCGCTCGCCATCGCCTGCCCATTGGTAGGAGCATTCGGGCGGGGTGGCGTCACTAGGACGGGGGTAGGTGGAGATGCAGCGGGACTGGTAAGCGGCCTGCCCATCCTCAGAAACCATGATGATGGGCATCCCGAAGGTGCGCTGCTCGTGAATGGCGCAGGCGGTGGCGCTGGGAAGGCCCACCTTATCGAGCACCAAAAGGTTCTGGCACCTGAAGCGCATGAACACACCATTCTCGCCCGGCATAAGCGACGTGCAGCATTGGCCACAGCCATTGCAAGAGCCTGTGTACATTGTTCACCACGGTAGCACAGTGCTGCTTGAAAAAGGGGGCCGTTTTGTCGCCAGAACGGCCAAACTGGTCGAAGGGTTTAGGAACGAATGGCGATGATCTCGTAGGTTTCCGCAGCCGGGTCAATCGCCCCGGCGGTAAGGTTGCCGAACGTAATGGCAAGCGTGTCTGCCGCGCTTACTCTGGCATTCCCCACCACCAAGCCCGCATTGAGCGCAGGCTTGTTTACGAACACCTTGTCCGTCGTGGCTAATCCGGTCACTGTGAAGGTTTGCTCTGCGCTGGTGTTGGCCGCCACAGAAGCAACGTTGAGTGACTGGGAATAGAGGCGGATGTTGGTAATCGCCGTTCCGGTGCCGCCGGGAACTTCGACGCGCAGTCCGCTCAGGTTGGTAACGTTAGCAGTGATAGCTGGCATGTGTTACCTCTATCCAAGTACATTGATTTCTATCATTCATTGTATGCCTCTTTGATTTAGGGGTGCACACTCTTTGTACAAGGCCGCCTGATTTTCCCAAACCTCATCTGTAATTCCACGACGCCCGTCATTTCTCGTCTTTGTTCCAAGCATCTGCAATGCAAGTTCGGCTTGCATCCGCTTGGCACGAAGATATGGGATCAACTGTGGCAAAACATCCCTAGCAAATCCTTGGGATATGACGAGCCTGTAGAGGGTCTTATGTTTGGGATTCTTCCGGTTCTCGGTATAAATAGTTCCAGCACCGATATCGTGGCGAACAGACTCCAGAAGTTCCAAATTAGTATTTCCAGCAGTCATGCCCACACGAAAATAGATGCTTCGAGGCCGATCCTTGCGAGTGGCTTTCCAGATACCAATAGTTCCTTCTGAATCCCAGAAGGCAGCAATATATGCTGCCTCCACAGGATTCAGTTTACAGACCTTGCTTGGCACCTGTAACCCCTTTAGAATCAAGCACCTGGGGACCCGTAAACCCCGACACCGTTGTTTACCCAATCCACGTCGAACCGGCCCCACGCAGCCGTCTTGAGGGTGCGGGAGTCGAAGTCCACGTCGTTTTCGACGGAGAACGGTTCGCGTTCCAGGAACACCAATCCATGGTCATCCTTCGGCCCGATGAGGAAGAACGCATCGGTGTCGGTGAGGTAGTCGGAGACGATGATCTTGGCGAGCATCCCCTGTCCGAAAAAGTCGGGGGTGACGTTCTTGGCGCGGTTGGCAGTGTCGGGACGGTCGGTTGATTGCAGCACCTCAGCCACGTCGAAATAGCCGTCGGCCGGGATGAGGATGCTTTCGGGCGACAAGTTGAGGCGCTTGCCCCTGCCGTCGCGGAAGTTGCGGAAGTCGATGAAGGCGGTCCGCAGCGACGTGATGCTGAAGTCGGCTGAGGTGGCCAGCTCGTTCCTGAAAGCCACACCGTCCTCACGGATGTGGGCGGTGGAGAACAGTTCCAGGCCATCAGCCCCGGTAAAGCTGGAGTTGAAGCCGTTGTTGAAAATATCAGCGGAGAGAATGTTGCGGCTCTCCGTCCACGACCATCCGAGGTCGCGGGCCATGTTCTTGAGCGGGCCGATGCGGTCATCGTCAAAGGCGATGCGGCTGACCTTGAAGCCCAGAGAGTACTGCAAGGGCGTCAGGGTCTTGTCGAAGCCTTGGAGAGCCGAATCGTACGTTACACTCGCGCCCTCGTCGGTTTCAACGAAGGTGCCGAACTTGGCGATGCTGGTGTACTGCTCGTGGGGGCGGTCGGTGGATTCCATGCGGTACACATCCTGGAACCACTCAGGCCGCTTTTTGCGACCAGACTCCACGATGCGCCTCAAAAATGGCAAGGCGGCGGTGGTCATCCAGTCAGGGAAGGATGCACGAACCATAGTAGCCATTCAAATCCCCCTTTAGACCCCAGCCTTGAGATCGCCGTAGCGCAGATCGTTCAGCAGAACGAACCAGCGGGCGTTGGTGCCTTGCGCATTGCCCACGTA
>JBOGOU010000164.1:0-9330 GCA_050748205.1 Pyrinomonadaceae bacterium
GTTTTTGAGCGCTTACCTTGGCTCCAGCTTTAGGATTGAGCAACTACAGATCTCTCTTAAAGAGGTTAGTTGGCGAAACGAACAGGGTCTTATCCGCAGATACTTCGTATTTGGTAGTGCCAAGTCCTCCGATCCCCGAAGTAGCAAAAATGTATGAGTCAGTGTCGAAGACACGCGCGAGCAAACCCTCATATACTTTTGGTTCTACGTTGGCAATAACATACTCACCGTCTTTGTCGGTTCGTGCCTGATAGCTCTTACCTCCACAACCGCCAAGAAATCGGCTGAATGTTTCGCATAACTTAACTTCGATATTCTCAACAGGCTTGCCATTGTAGAGGACTTTTCCCTGAACATTTCCAGTACCTGGCGCAGGTTTTATTTTCTCGATCCCGGCTGTGACATTGCCACGCTCGGTTGATTCGGTCGCCGGCTGCGAGTTCGTGTTTCCTGTCCTGCAGCCCGCCAAAGACAGCGCTGTCACTGCGCAAATACAAATAACCAGACCTTTCGAAACAATCATATCGAGTGAGCCTTTCTTCCGGGTGTCTGAATTGAATGAGTTCAAAATACACTCAACCAGCCGGGTAAAACAATCGAAGATCAAACTCTGACGGATCAAGATCTGACGATCAAAGTCTGACGATCAAAGTCTTGCCCTACTGTTTGGCTTGTGATAGCGTGCAGTCGCTCAAAATACGTGGGTTTGCTTTTCTCACGATAACCGACACCAAATGTTAACTGCATTGGCTTTGCTCTCGCGTGTGGGACGGCGGCCCGTCGTCCGCGTTCACAACTGCTGGTGCAGTCACTGATCAACTGGGAGGACGAAAAATGAAGATGCGTGGAAGACTGATCATCGTAGTTACGGCAACTCTACTATTATCCTTGATAGTACTTCTCCCCCAAATTAGTGAGGCCGAACACTTCAAGTGGTTTAGCCCAGACAGGACTCTGTCTGAGAACCCGAACCTCACCAGCAACACGGGCCAGGATCAAAAGCCCGACATCACAGTCGTCGAGTCGTATCAGAACGACACCTCGATCCCGCTCCGCGATATGAAGCCCCAGCCTGTAATACCAAAGACCCTGCGCGAGGCTAACAAGAATCCAAAGATCCCCACCAAGCACAAAGACAGCCTCGACCCGGTAGTGCAGGACAGATTTGACGTCTTGAAAAGCATTGTGATGCCCAACATGCCAAGCCCGATTCTTAACTTTAACGGCATCCCATTTCCCGGTGTTGCGTGCAACTGCGCGCCGCCCGACACGAATGGCGAAGCGGGCGCGACGCAGTATGTTCAAATAGTCAACGAAGGCTTTCAGGTCTTTAACAAGACCACTGGCGCCTCAGTCTTAGGTCCAGCTGGTATCAGTACAATCTGGACAGGCTTCGGGGGCCCCTGCGAAACCGCCGGCAGTGGCGACCCGGTCGTGCTCTACGACCAGCTTGCCAACCGCTGGCTCATCAGCCAGTTTGCCGGCGTTGGAGTTCCGACTGATGAGTGCGTGGCGGTATCGACAACAAGCGACGCCACCGGCAGCTACAACCGCTACGGCTTTCACCTCGGCTCGAACTTTTTCGACTATCCGCACCTGGGTGTCTGGCCTGATGCCTACTACATGAGCATGAACGTTTTCAACGCGTCCGGAACGGCTTACCTGGGCCCACAACCCTTCGCCTTCGACCGCGCCAAGATGCTTGCCGGCCTCCCGGCCACCTTCATCACAACCGGAATCACCGGTGGACCGAGTGAAGAAACATACCTGCCCGCCGATCTCGATGGTTCAATCCTGCCGCCGGCTGGAGCTCCGGCGTCCTTTGTGCAATGGCCAGGCACTGGCAGCTACAGAGTCTTTCATTTCCATGTGGACTTTGCCGCTCCGCTCAACTCGACCTTTACGCTATTTGGTAGTCCCGCTGCCGCGGGCTTCTCCTTGCGAACAGCGGGCGTGCCTCAACTGGGAACCACTTCAACGTTGGACCCCATTGGTGACCGCCTAATGTTCCGCGTGGCCACGCGATTCTTCGCCGACGGACACGAGTCCGCTGTCGGCAACTTCACCGTCCAATCCGGGGGTGTTGCGGCCGTACGCTGGTTCGAACTGCGCAACACAACGGTGGGACCGGTCACAGTATTTCAGCAGAGCACTTACCAACCTGACACGACGCATCGCTGGATGGGAAGTGCCGCAATGGATCAGCAGGGAAATCTGGCAGTCGGATATAGTGCGTCCAGCAGCTCGATCAATCCACAGATTCGTTACGCCGGCAGGCTTGTGGGCGATCCGCTAAGCACCTTGCCTCAGGCCGAAGTCACTATGTTTGCCGGTACAGGAAGCCAAACCGGCACCAGCAGCCGCTGGGGTGACTACAGCGACATGACTATCGATCCAGGAGACGATTGTACGTTTTGGTACACCCAGGAATACTACGCGACGACGAGTAGTTTCAACTGGCGCACGCGCGTCGGCTCATTCAAGTTTCCAGGCTGTGGTGGGGCGCCGACACCAACACCAACTCCGACGCCAACACCAACACCAACACCAACGCCGACACCGACACCGACGCCAACACCGACGCCGACACCGACGCCAACACCAACACCCACGCCGCCTCCAAACGCTCCAAGCAACCTGACAGCCACGGCTGTGTCCACAAGTCAGATAAACCTGGCGTGGAATGATAACTCAGGAAACGAGGACGGCTTCCGCATCGAGCGATGCCAAGGCAACGGTTGCACAAACTTTGTGCAGATCGCGCAGGTAGGTGCGAACACCACCACTTATCAGGACACAGGGTTAGCGCGCAATACGCGTTATCGCTATCGCGTGCGTGCCTTTAATTCTGGAGGAAACTCAGCCTACTCCAACATTGCCGCGGCCAGAACGCTTAAACAATGAGCAAACTCATTGTCTGTAGGGGCGTCCCTCCGTGGGCGCCCCATCTTTTGTTTGAAGGTGAGGAACTGGACATGTGATCAAGCTGCCAGTTCTATCCTACACGCGGTTTTTGTCGTGAGGAGGGGTGCCCGCGGTGTGGCACCCTACAGATTTGTACGGGCCTCTTGATGGAGGCGACCCTTCACTTGGATCCCATTACTGACGTTCACCAAGCATGTAACACAGTACATCAGGCGCTACTTCAAAGAAAACGCGATACGGGTTCCTCATGATCTCAATGCTGCGGGCAGAGGACCACTCACAGATTGGCATCGAAAAACACGGATGTGGAAGAGTCTTAACAGCCAAGCCCTCAGCCGGTTGATTTACGTTCTGATCTCAGTTTACTCGCGCTGATCCGGGACTTGGTCCATTGCCCGGGTGACAGCCTCTCTCGTTTACCGCAGTCTTGAATTTACCACCACCGTAGTCGAGAAAACTTGATTATTGAAAACGCTGCCAATATGAGCAAGACTGAGATGGCTGACATCACGGTAACCAGCAGCCAAAAACTGAGACCGCTCAAGCTCTTTAAGAAATGCTTTACTTTTCCCATAACACTGTGACGGGCCAAACAACTACTACCAACAGATTTGAGGTTGCTGCCTCAGGTCGACTGAAAAATTGCCAGCCCACTCAAGCCACAGAACTCGAGTAATTCTGCCCCGTGACCCTGACAGAGAACCGTATTGATTCTCTCTCAAGACGGCGCCCATACCCAAGCCCATTTCGTCAGGCTCCTAGATCAATCTTCCGTTGCATTTCATTCGCGCCTCAGCTACGCTGCTGCCGCTGTGCGTTTCGGACGCCGCCGGTCCGCGGGAAGGGCTAAGCCCACCGAAACTGTATTACATCCTTTTGGCAAGCGTACTCCTTCGCCTGATGTTGCGGACCACAGGCATCGGCCCCGTCAGAAAACGGGAAGGAGGTCGCTATGCCCACTCAACCATTACCGAACAATCCATCTCTGGAAAACCTGCGCAAGCAGGCGAAGTCTTTGCGCAAGGCAGTGCAGGCGAACAACGCCGATGTACTGGCTCGTGTTCGCGAGTTTCATCCTCGAGCGCATGAAGCGATCAATAACTTTTCTCTCAGCGACGCACAACTGGTGATTGCCCGGAGTCATGGGTTTGCAAGCTGGTCGAAACTGAGACAGCATCTGCGCGTGGTGGATGAGTATTCCTGGTATGCCCCGGAGGAACTGGCCGGCGCGGACGATCCCAAGGCGATTGCCGATCGATTCATCCGCCTCGCCTGTCTGACGTACCTTTCAGACCACAACGACCGGCGGGATCAGGCAAGGGAACTGCTGGCCGCGCATCCGTCGATCTGTCGCGAGAACATCTACACCGCAGCGACAGTCGGCGATGTGGCTGCAGTGCAGGCGATGTTGCGGGCGAGTCCGGGACTGGCAAAGACACGCGGCGGGCCAAACAACTGGGAACCCTTGCTGTATGCAGCGTACTCCCGGCTTAACAGTGAAGCGGAAGGGCACTCGACTTTGGACGTCGCGCGTCTATTACTCGAGCATGGAGCCGATCCGAACGCGGGCTTTCTCTGGGACGGGCATTACCTTTTTACGGCGTTGACCGGCGCATTTGGTGAGGGTGAGGCCGGCCCTGTGAACCAGCCGGAACATCAGTACTGCTATCAACTGGCGAGACTGCTCTTGGAATCCGGGGCGGATCCCAACGACAGCCAGACGCTGTACAACCGCATGTTCAGCGGCGGCACGCGACACCTGGAGCTGCTATTCGAATTCGGTCTCGGCAAGGGTGGCGATGGTGTCTGGTTCGAGCGGCTTGGTCATCAACTCGATACACCTTCACAGATGCTCGTGCAACAGATGTGCTGGGCCGCCAAGTACAATCAGATGGACCGTCTGCGATGGCTCATCGAACACGGTGTGGATGTCAACAGCCCGGACACTCGTCACCGTCGAAATCCACATGAGCTGGCTTTACTGCACGGCAATTCGGAGATCGCGCAATACCTGCTGGACCACGGCGCAACACAGACTGCGTTGAACGAGCTGGATGCATTTGCGGCTGCCTGTCTTACCGCTGATGCGGATCGAGCGCGATCGCTGCTTGCGAGAAACGCGACCCTCGTGGATCAACTCGGCAATCAGCGAGCGGAGTTGCTGAACCTTGCAGCAGAAGCAGACAAACGCGACTCGGTTCGGCTCATGGCGGAACTCCACTTCGATGTTAATGAAATCAAGCGGACTACGCCGCTGCATATGGCGGCTTGTGGCGGTCATCTGGATATGGTCAAGCTACTGATCGAGCTCGGGGCGGACCCGCTGTTACGCGATACGGAGTTCAATGCCAGACCGTTTGGTTGGGCAGAGTACAATCACCAGAACGCCGTCGCGGAGTTCCTTGAACAATTCGAGCCGCGAACGTCCGCGTAGCCCGCGCGCCAATGATCGATACGGAACCGGGAGTGGTAGCGACCGGGTGCTAGCTTAATCTGGGAAACGCACATGAGCGCGCCGATTCTAAAGTAAAACAACCAAGCTGAACTTGAAAAAAGCCATTACCGCGGGCGGAATGTCTAACCGGCAAAACCGAAAAGGCCGGCATGACCGGCCTTTCTATCGGTTTGGCTGAAAGCCTCAGTTACTACTTGTTCATCCCGAAGCGGACGCGTTTACGGCTTTGCGGTTGAGGTTGTCGGTGTGTGCCGGCTCATGCCGCGATTGAGAAGCATCTTAACTTCCACGCGACGGTTTTGCGCTCTTCCCGATCGGGTCGTGTTGTCCGCGACGGCTTCAGTCTTGCCGTAACCCATAGGTGTGATGAACCGGCGAAGTGGAATCTTATGATTCACTGCCAGGTACTGGACCACCGATTCGGCACGTTGCCGGCTAAGCCGGAAATTCTTCGCTTCGCTACCGGTCGAATCCGTGTGCCCCGCAACTTCGATCATATATGCTCTGGCAGTACCGGCCCTTGTGGCCAGGTCGTCGAGTTGCTGCTTGGCTTGGGGTGAGAGCACCGCGCTATTTACTCTGAAAGTTACCGCGACAGTCTCCTGCACGTCATAATCATCTAGAGCTGAGATGCGTTCCTGAGCCGCCGCCGCCTCGCTTCTCGCTTCTGCAGCGACGGAGTAAAGCTCATCCATTTGTCCCGCGATGCGTTCCTGGTTCGCTTCCACCGGACCGACGCGTGTGTCGGTGGTGATCGCAGATCTCATGTCTGACTCTTTAAACCTGATCTTTTCAGCTACCAGTTGGCCTTGCGAGTCACCGCGTCCTTCTACTTCCACTATCAGGCCTCGCAAGATATCAGTGACAGGATATTTCTTGCCGCCGCGAAGGAAGCCTCCGTGGGTCTTGATGCTCGTGTTGTCAGTCAAGAGCACTTGATAGTCTACGCGGTTTCGGTCGCGTATGGTGAAGGTGTTAGCGTCGCGTCCGATTACGACACCTTTAAACTTCATTTTGGCGCCACTCGGCACGGTTTGGAGGTTTAAGTTTCGGTCTCTGGATTGGGGACTGGAAATTTGTCCAAAAGCGAGCGATGTTGCGGCCAACACTAGCGCCACGCTGAAAACCAGGCTAAACAGTCGCCATTTCTTGCTCACATCAATGTTCATTCTTCGGCTCCTTCGGTCTTGATAAGGAATGCGCCAGGGCACTCCGAGAGACGTCTCATGTCGGGTGACTACCTGAAATGGGGGCAGGAGAAAAAATCGTACCGGAAACCAGCCTAAAAATCAAAGAGCCGGCAGCTGGTGGTGTGTTAGATTGCGTTTTTTGATCTCTTATTCAAACCGCGGCTTTAGCCCAGTGACTAGCCAGGTAATTGGAAATCTTCTCAACCGTTTCAACGGTTTACATTTGCGTTACCGCTCAATTGAGCCAAGAAAACCGTTAAGACGGTTCCGGATATTGTAACAAGAAGCGTTATGCACCGGACTAAAGCCATGGTGTTAATGGGAGTCAGTCCTTAATCAACGCGAAGGTCGCGATCAATTGACACTCGAGTGGCCCATTTGGTGCCAGCTATCAAAGCCAACAAGCAGCGCATTAGGTTTTTGTTAGCAATTTGTTAACCTACAGAAACGATCCACGAAACCTCACGAAATTACACACAAACAAAGGCTTCTGGTCGATTCGTGATTTTGTGGACCCACAGGATCTGAGCGTTGGAAATCTTGACTAGATTGAGCCAGATTGCTACACCCTCTTCATGCACGCTCAAGATGAATCTATTCGCTTCGGGCCTTTCGAGCTGAAACCCCAGAGCGGCGAATTACGCCGTGACGGTACCGCGATAAAGCTTCCACCTCAACCATTCAAGGTCTTGCTGCTGCTTGCAGAGAATGCCGGTCAGCTGGTAACGCGAAAAGAGCTTCATGAGAAGATTTGGGGCCACGACACTTTTGTAGACTTCGACAAGGGCTTGAATCTGTGCATTGCACAAATCCGAGAGGCACTGGGCGACGATGCTCAATCACGGCGATACATTGAGACTCTGCCCCGACGCGGATATCGGTTCATCGCGACCGTGCATCGCGGAACGTCGCGAGACTTGTCTTCACAGATCGGAGAAACGACAGGCACCGAACAAAGCGTCAGGAGCGCAGCTCGCCGATTCAGACTGCGCAAATCACCTGCGCTAATCTTCACGGTGATTGTTGTCCTCATCGTTTCGTTACTAACCGTTTTCTACTTACGATCACTTCGCCCTTCCTCGAAGTTCAGCGCGCAAGTGGCAAAATCGATGTTGTTGGTTTTGCCCTTCGAAAATCTCACGAACGATCCGGCCCAGGATTATTTCAGTGACGGTTTGACTGAGGAAATGATTACGCGTCTTGGGTCGTTACAGCCAAAGCGTCTGGGTGTGATCGCGCGTACTACCGCTTTGACTTACAAGAAATCCGGAAAGGACATCCGCCAGATCGGTCGCGAGCTCGGAGTGAGCTATGTGCTGGAAGGCAGTGTGCGCAGAGAGGGAGGCAGGATACGCATTACGTCCCAACTCATTCAGGTAGATGATCAAACGCACCTCTGGGCGGAAACCTTCGACCGCAATGAAACGGATCTGCTGGACATCCAACGCGAGGTCGCCACGCGGGTAGCATCTTCTCTTAGTCTGGAATTACTACCGGCGTCTTATTCTGAAGTTGCGGGTAAGCTGGCAAAGCCTGAGGCTTACGACGCCTATCTTAAAGGCCGTTATCTGATAACCAAGGACACGCTAGAGGATCTGCAAAGAAGCATCCCGTACTTTGACAGTGCAATCGCCGCGGATCCAAATTTCGCTCCTGCTTATGCTGCGGAAGTGGAAGCGCTTGTTTTGATTACGGACTGGACGGGCAGCACCGCTGCCGTAAGTCTGCCCAAAGCAAAGGCCGCGGCCCTGAAAACCATCGAACTCAGTCCGTCCTATGCCGAAGGTTACGCGGCGCTAGGTGCGGTTCAGTTTTGGTTGGAATGGAATTGGCACGACGCCGAGCTGAACTTCCGCCGTGCCGTCGAGCTCAATCCATACAATCCTCTCACCCGGCTGAACTATGGCAGATGCTTGCTGGCGAGAGGTCATATGGGCGCAGGTGTGAACGAAATCAATGAAGCGGTGAAACTAGATCCCGTATCACTCTTAACGACCGGGCTTGCTGCCTTCGCACAACTACACTCCGGCCGGTTCGACGAAGCCATTGCGCTGAGTAACAGAATGCTCGAACTGGAGCCGAAGTCTTGGGCGGCGCGCGAGTGCTTGTTCAGGGCTTACATTGGCAAGGGAAATTACCGTGACGCCCTGAATACGACCCGAGAGCGCATGGTTCAGGAAGGAGCGAAGCCGGAGGAGTTGAAAGTCCTGGACAAAGGAACCCCAAAAGACGTGATCGACGCCCACTTTCGCACAGCTCTCGGCCACATGAATGAATCAGCGCGGAAAGGTGAACGAGTCTGGAACATGTACGGCGCGTGGCTTTGCGTCAGGCTAGGTGAAAAGGATCAGGCTTTTGCTTGGCTCGAGAAGGCGGCAAGCGAGCGAGCACCGTTCTTAGTCTACCTCAGCATAGATCCCATGTGGGAACCTCTCAGATCGGATGCGCGCTTCGCCAGCCTTGCGCGGGTGACGGGTTAGATTGAAAAAATCAAAAAAGAGATCGCTAGCGACCGGATGCTGTCACTCAGCGACACCAGTAACCACTCACGCACAGAACCATTTGCGGTAGCCAATGGATGCTTGCACACAACTCGACGAGCACCGCTCAATTACGGAACTGCGAGCGGTAGCGACCGGATGCTGCCACTCAGCGACACCAGTAACCACTCACGCACGGAACCATTTGCGGTAGCCAATGGATGGTTGCACACAACTCGACGCGCACCACTCAACTACGGAACCGCGAGCGGTAGCGACC
>JBOGOU010000165.1:0-2392 GCA_050748205.1 Pyrinomonadaceae bacterium
CTGGGCCTTGCAGGAGAATTCCTCAATTCCACATTGCACGTATTTACCGTTTGGGAGAAAAATGGAACCTCACTGCTCACCCTTCCACAGCATCTGCGCGTTGCTCTCAAAGATAAGCTTGAACTACTGTTCAACGATCATCTGGCTTCATCAACAGGAAAACCCGCTGCCGCAGTAAAGTTCGTCTTCACTGCAAAAACATGCGAAGAAAAGATCGCTCTCTACAACAAGATCAAAGCCGGCGATGGTGAGGGAGTAGTCTTCAAACACTGCGAGTCTGACCTAAGCTTCAAATTTAAGCTTTACGAAACTACCGAAGTCTTACTGGTTGCAAACTCAAAACGTAGCGCGGAATGCTTCGCTTACCACAACGGCACTCTCATCAGCCTCGGATCCACGACGCTTCCAAACGATGCCACTCATAAACAAGTCAAAGGAGCAAATCTCCGCCAAGACCCGATCGTTGGAAGCGTCAAATATCTGTACCTGTCTGCTCCTCCCTCAATCGGCCCTGAAACCGGTCAACTAACACAAGCCTCGTTTCTAAGATTCCGCCCCGAGTTCGACGAAACATCCTGCACCACCAAAGAACTGAAAGTAGTGAACAAGACTGTTCACGAATCTTCGACTGCGACCCCGAGCGCCGCTCCTTCATCATCACTTCCAACATCTACAAATGCAGTCGAGCCAAACCACACCAGCCGAAAAGCCAATAATCAAGAAACGCGCGCCCTTCAACCACCCACAACGCCCTTAGACTCTCCACAAGTCTCTGTAATACCATCAACATCCAAAAGCAGTTCACGCCAGGAACTACCAGAGCCTGCTACGCTCTTCTTCCTTTAAGCATTCACCACCAGGCATAAAAATCCAAGCGGAACGTTAAACACGAATACCCAGAGAACACCAACGGCACGAACCTTGCACCCTTGCTAAATAGCGACCTCAATACCGAGGAACCGCAGAGCGACCAAGCAAGTATGCAGCAGAATCACCAACTCCAGATTACTCAATTTTCCGACCGCGATTCGCCCTGTTCTTGATCGCGAACACCTGCTGTCATTAACCGCGAACACTCAATAAACAAAAGGACCCAGCCACCCATGAAATTCATCATCAACGCGCAGACCCTTCAAACCGAACTCGCTTTCCTCTCCGGAGTCGTCGCCAATAAATCCAACACGATTCCAGTACTGCAAAACATCATAATTGCAAGCGAGAACACCTCTTCTCTCAAGATATCCGGCACCGACCTTGACGTCAGCCTCTCCTGTCAGACGGAAGCCGCAGTTTCAGAACCTGGTACGATCCTCGTACCAATGGCCAAACTGCTCGCTATCACCAAAACCCTCCCCAAGACCGCAGACATGACTTTCCAATCTCTTGAAAACGGCGGAGCCAAACTCACCTGTGAGCGAGCCAGCTTCAAACTTATGGCCCCGGAATTCGAAGCCTTCCCAGAAATCCAGGAACCAAAAGAAGGCGCAATCGAAATTCCAACAGACATCTTCTCAAACATGATCGCCTCCACCATCTATGCAATTACCCAGGAGGAGAGCCGCTACACGCTGTCTGGCGCCAAAGTCGAAATTGATGAATCAAGCATGAGAATGATCACAACCGACGGCCACCGCTTGGCAAAATCGGAAAACAAAGAAATTACCAGCAAGACGACAATCGATGTACTCATCCCACGAAAAGCTCTGGCAGAATTGGCCAAGATATGCTCCGCGCACGAGGGCACGCTTCGCTTTACCACCGACCCTAATCACATTTACTTCCAAGTCGGATCTCGCTCACTCTCCGCACGACTCCTTTCAGGCCAATTTCCCAACTACGAAATGGTCATCCCAAAAGCCAACGACAACTCCTTCGCAACCGACGTTACCGCCTTTCGTGAAGCCGTAAGAAGGGTCTCCCTTATGGCCGATGGTCGAAGCCATGCAATCCGTCTCGACATCAAAGCAGGTCAGCTCAACTTTAGCGCGAGCACTCCAGACGACGGCGAGGCACTCGAAAGCATTCCGATTGATTTCAACGGCGAGGAAACAAGCATTGGCTTCAACAGCCAATACCTACTCGACTCTTACAACGCCCTCGGCCACCAGGATCTGGTCACCTTGTCATTTAAAGATGGCAACTCACAAGTAATGCTCGTACCAGGAGCTGCCTTGGCTAACCAAAGTCTCGCAGTAATAATGCCCTGTCGCTTGTAGGCCTTTCACCGAATCATCAACAAATCAATCTTAAAGGTTGCGGCCCACCCCGCAACCGGGGACGTAAAATCTCCTCCCCAAAACTTTGCTCCTTCTCTGCTAATCCCGCCTTTGCTCGTAACCGCGCAGCTTGCCACTGCGGCGCGGCTCACTAATCGTCTTCACTCTCACCGTTG
>JBOGOU010000166.1:0-1418 GCA_050748205.1 Pyrinomonadaceae bacterium
GTTGGGCGGACGCCGTGGCCATGGCCACACCCATCGCGCACAAGGGCGCCACGGCGGGCGCGAAAGTGCTGGCTCTCACAATGGTCGATCTGCTTACTACCCCCAAGCTAATCGAGCAAGCGTGGGATTACTTCCGCAATGTGCAGACTAAGGAAACTAAATATCAGCCTCTCATCTCGGCCGAGGACAAACCCGCAATCTGGATGAACAAAAGGACCATGGGAGAGTATCGCGAGCAAATGCGCAAGTTTTACTATGACCCTTCGAAATATCCTACGTATCTCGAGCAACTGGGAATCAGCTATCCGACTGTGCGTAGTAGTTCTTCAACTACAATCAATCTCGGTGGCGCTCATTAAGGATGGCACCCCACGAATTGTTAACAGACTGCTAGAGTGATAGTGGATTACTGGTGATCACGCAAAGACGCAAAGAAAGCTTTAGAGATTAAATCAATGAATCCTGGATATAGAATTCTCACCTTTGCAGTACTTATCTTCGCGTCTTTGCCCCTTTGCGTCTTTGCGTGAACTACTAACGCCACATTCCAGGCTCGGCAGCGTAATCGTCACCTTGACTATGGCACTACAGGAGATAGATGTACCATGGGCTTCAAGGAGGTGTCCATCATGAGGTCAACCGCCCTGGCCGCTACGCTGTTTGGTATTCTGCTTACCAGCGCGTTCACTCAAGTGAATCAGACGACTTCCCTTCAGCCCACTCGTTTCGAGGCATTTGCCAACCGGCCTACCGCGCGCATCAAGTGGTCCAGCCAAGTCTGGCGTGCCGAAAGCGCCGAAGCCCGAGTCATAGTGACAACTCTCGTGGTCGAAGATACGACGCATTCTCCGCAGCAGATGAGTGGAATTCGAATCGACCTTACTAAAGAAAACGCGAGCGATCAGATCTACCTTGACGAAGCGAAGCTTGAAACAACCAGGAAGGCTTTGACTGAAATCTCACGCGGAATACCACGTTTTCGCCGCGAGCGGTCCGGCACCGGATATCGTCATCTCGGCGCAGAGGAGTTCTGGCATCCTTACCCCACGATCCACACTCTGAACGCCAGCTACTACATTGCGCCCGATTCATCCGGACTCTTCTTGTCTGCGTACAAGAACGAGGGATTCAGGTTTCCTGGACGCAGCCCATCAGAATTAGCGGCGGCAATTGCTCGCGCAATGGACGAGCTTAAGCGGCGTTGAGAGACTGGCCCTATTGTTCATCGACGTGAAGATCGCCGGTTCATCATTGCGTATTCGTTAGTATGAACTTGGATTTCGGCGCCCTTGTGGCATCGGAATCGAAGGCATGTCAGGCGCTGTCGCGAATCATAAGCAAAAGGGGTGGTGTCCTAATTTGCAAAGGTCGAAGAGAGTTCAGTTCGTTGGCCCACTCAAATACGGAACCGGGAGCGG